>JBBTKS010000055.1:0-3320 GCA_038058885.1 Pseudomonadota bacterium | reverse complement strand
GCTTCGAGATGGCTTTCCAACTTGGGCAGATAGAAGTAGGGCGCCGTGCCGCTCTCGATCAGCGCCTTGGCGTTGTGAAAGAAATACAGGCCGAAATCGAACAAACCGCCCGAAACCGGTTTGCCATCGACCGTCACGTGTTTCTCCACCAGGTGCCAGCCGCGCGGACGGACGAAAAGGACCGCCGTGGATTTGTTCAGCCGGTAATGTTTCCCCTGCGGACTGTCGAAGCTGATCGTGCGCCGGACGGCATCGCGCAGGTTGATCTGCCCCCGGATCAGGTTGTCCCAGGTCGGGGTCAGCGAATCCTCGAAGTCGGCGAGAAACACGTTGGCGCCGGAATTGAGTGCGTTGATGACCATCTTGCGGTCGACCGGGCCGGTGATCTCCACGCGCCGGTCCGCCAGTTCCGCCGGCACCGGTGCGATGGTCCAGTCGGCCTCGCGTACCGACCGCGTCTCGGGCTGAAAATCCGGTTTGACGCCGCGGTCGAGCTCGGCCTGGCGTTGCGCGCGCCGCGCCAGCAGCCGCTCCCGTTCGGGCTCGAAGGCGCGCGCGAGGCCGGCGATGAAATCGAGCGCCTCCGGGGTCAGAATGCTGGCATAATCAGCAGATACCTCGGCCGCGAAGGCCATGCCTGCGGGGATGGATGAAGCCTTGGCCATATCGCCCCTCGGTAAAGCTGGTGAGTTGGTCTTCTGTGTTTTATCTGCCTGTATCGGCCTATTTGCAAGCCTGATCGCAGGCTTGACCCTCCGGCCCGCCAATGGCAACCAGGCGATGGATCAAACCCGTGTTTAGGGCGCTTTATTTGGCGCGGGCCCCTAAATAACAGCGGATTTTACGGCCGGGCCCCTTCATTTCCCCGGGTATCAAGGGTAAAATCGCGCCCTTTCGCAAACCTTGCAGGGCCTTGTCCGGTCGGACCGGGTCTTAAACGTAAAGAGGAAGCACGAATGGTGACAATACGTCTGGCCCGTGGCGGCGCGAACAAGCGCCCTTATTACCGCATCATCGTCGCGGACCGTCGTCGCGCGCTCAACGGCAACAACATCGAACGCATTGGATTCTACAATCCCCTGGCGTCCGCCAAGGAACAGAAATTCCAGGTCGACATGGCGCGCGTGGAGTTCTGGTTGGGCAAGGGGGCCAAGCCGACCGAACGCGTGGCGCAGCTGCTGAAGCAGGCCACCGCCTCCTGATTATTGCGGCGGCGTGAAACTGGATTGAATGGGCAAGAACGGCTATTTCCCTGTGTTTCAAGATCGAAGCCATGGTGCCGCCGCAATAATCGGAAAATCATATGATTTTTTGTTATTGACCCGGCACGTGCGGGAAGGTAACGGACACATAAACTGTGTTACCGACCGTCTTCGTTCAGGAACAATCTTGCCGGGTCAATAACGCGTGGCCGATCCGTCACGCCCTGACGGTTTGGTGCTTTTCGGCCGGATCAGCGGCCTCTTCGGTGTGCAGGGTTGGGTCAAGGTGTTCTCCCACGCCCGCCCGCGCGAAGCCATCATCGGTTATTCGCCCTGGCTCGTGAAAATCGGCGGCGACTGGCGCGAGATCGCGGTCGAGGAAGGGCGCGCGCAGGGCAAGGGTGTTGTCGCCAGGCTGACCGGTTATGCCGATCGCGATCAGGCCAGCACTCTCATCGGTGCCGAAATCGCGATTCCGCTAGCGAAGCTGCCGCCGCTGAAGAAAGGCGAATATTACTGGGCGCAACTCGTCGGGCTTGAGGTGATCAACCTCGCCGGCGAGAAATTCGGAAAGGTGGACCACCTGTTCGATACCGGCGCGAACGATGTGATGGTAGTGCGCAACGGACGCGAGCGATTGCTTTCGGCAACGGCGCAAGTCATTCGCGAAGTGGATCTCGAAACCGGGGTCATCCGGGTGGACTGGGACGCGGATTTCTAGCCCATGAGAATTGACGTCATCAGTCTGTTTCCGCCGATGTTCGAGGCCGTGACCGGTTACGGCATCACCGGGCGGGCGATCAAGAACGGATTGCTGAACTTGCGGGTGTGGAACCCGCGTGATTACACCGAAGACCGGCACCGCAGCGTGGATGACCGGCCTTACGGCGGCGGCCCGGGGATGGTGATGATGATCGAGCCGCTGGCGCGCGCCATCGAATCGGCCCGCGGCGAACAGGCAAAAGGCGCGAAGGTGATTTACCTTTCGCCACAGGGACGGCGGTTGGACCACGCGGGCGTGCTGGAGATGTCCCGGCGCGAAGGAATGATTCTCCTCGCGGGCCGCTACGAAGGCATCGACGAGCGTTTGCTCGAGAGTGAAGTGGACGAGGAATGGTCGATCGGCGATTATGTCCTTTCCGGCGGTGAACTCGCGGCGATGGTTGTCATCGACGCCATTGCACGCCAGCTTCCCGGCGCGTTGGGTGACGAGGATTCGGCGCAACAGGATTCTTTCGTGGAGGGCCTGCTCGATTGCGGGCACTACACCCGGCCGGAAGAGTATGCCGGACGCAAGGTGCCGGAAGTGTTGTTGTCCGGCGACCATGCCAAAATCCGCCGCTGGCGGTTGAAGCAGTCGCTGGGACGGACGTGGTTGCGGCGGCCGGATTTGCTGGAACGGTTGCCCTTGAACAACGAGCAAAAACAGCTGCTGGAAGAATTCCGGCGGGAACATCTTAAAGAGTCAGGAGTCGAAAAATGAGCAAGATCATGCAAGAGTTGGAAGCGCGGATGATGACGGACAAGAAAGTTCCGGAGTTTGCGCCGGGCGATACGGTCACCGTGCACGTGAAAGTGCAGGAAGGCGAGCGCGAACGTCTCCAGGCCTTCGAGGGCCTGGTCATTGCGCGCCGCAACAGCGGCTACAATTCCTCGTTCACGGTGCGCAAGAGCTCCTACGGCGAGGGCGTGGAACGCGTGTTCCCGCTTTACAGCTCGGCGATCGCCAAGATCGAGGTCAATCGCAAGGGCGACGTGCGCCGCGCCAAGCTTTACTATCTGCGCGATCTGGCCGGCAAGGCGGCGCGTATCCGCGAGAAGGTCTGATTCTTTTTTGTCAGGACAAGAGCGGCCGGCATGGAAACATGCCGGCCGTTTTTTTTGCATGATTGTTTTGTCGAGCCGCCCGCGGCGGCCAGTTATGTAGCCCGGATGAAGCGCAGCGGAATCCGGGGATTTTTAATGTAGGGTGGGTTAGGCGCTTTTTGCCGTAACCCACCGAACAATGTTGTTGTGTCGGCTTCGCCGACGATCAAAAGCTAATTGCGGTTCCCCGCACCGCGGGCGGGTTTCTTTCTTTGCTCGTGCAAAGAAAGAAACCAAAGAAAGCACGCCCCG
>JBBTKS010000054.1:0-2126 GCA_038058885.1 Pseudomonadota bacterium | reverse complement strand
AGGGCGAACGCAACCGTCGGCACCCCGAGGCCGCCGACGGACAGCTTCATCCCCGTCGGGCTCCCCTCGCCCATTGCAGCGGAAGCGCTCATAGAGTCGGGGATTCTATCATCTGTGGCGGGGCGGTCCGGCGGCGGATTCGGTTACCAAGAACGTCGTTGATTTTTTCTCTCTATTGCCGTACATTCACGTCGGCATTCTTACTGGACAGTGCCAGATTCCTTCCGAGTTTACATCACCCTGCCTTCCTGAGAAGACGCGAGTTATCTGATCGTCTGTATTCGGCTACGAAATTACCGAGCTGCTGGTCGCCGCACGGATCATCGAGAAATTCAAGGACGGTGTCGCGCAGCGAGTAGGCGACGACGAGTTCGGAGGGAGGTCGTGAGGGGTCCATGGTGCGCAGCCAGGATCGGAATTGCTCCCAGACGGCAGCGCTATGGTTGAGTGCCAGGTGCAGGAGGAGGCCCTGGGCGATGCAGCCGAGCTGAACGTGCAGATGGTAGGCGTTGATCTTGCGCCGGATCTGCTGCCGGTACTCGGGCGACTTCATGTGCAGGTGCTGGTTGCCGCTGCGCCGCCTTATGGGATCCATGGCCTGCATCCAGAAGTGATAGGCGTAGGCACCGAGCACGTGGATGGCCTGCCTGAAGCCGGTCTCGATCTTGAAGCGGTGCGAGTAGAGCACGAGGACGTCGAGAGGGTCCATGTCGGTGTCGGTGGTCATCAGGACGATCCGGCCGCGCAGGGGGTGGTCGACGATCACGAACCGTACCAGGTGGCCGACGGGTCGCCACAGCAGGTCGAAGCAACCGAAGCGGATCGTGACGTGGGCCTCGCCGGGAATCGGGCTGGGAGAGTCGCGCAGCAGTGACTGGTCGGCGGCGAGGTCGCGCAGGCGAACCTTCTCGCCATAGAACTTGGGGCGGCCGGCGCGGCGCTTGAGGGGTGGCTCGACGGGCAGGTAGGCCACCGTGTTGAGCCGGGCCCGGGTGACCAAGTGGTGGCCGGCCTGAAGCAGGGGGCGGATCACCTTACGGCTGGCGTAGTAGGCGTCCGCCACCAGGATCGCCTTGCGGTCCGACACGTCGGCCACCGAGAAGAACAGACTCACCATCCGGTCGAGCAACGTGCGCTGATCCCGGTTGGACCAGACCAGCCCCTCATGGATCCTGGCCACCAGAGGCACCGCGGCGACCTGCCCGCCGACGGCGCGCACCAGCACCGAGACCGCCTGAAACGAGTGGCCCATGATGAAGGGGGGCTTGGAGTTGCTGTCGGCGGACTGGTGCAGGCTTTTGACGGCGGGCATCTTGCGACCTTCCTTGGGCGCCTTGATGCCATCGGCCAGGCAGATCAGGTAGTCGCCAGCCCGCAACGGGCGGAACACCGTCAGCACCAGCCGGGTCCACAGATGGGTCAGGCGGCCCAGGTCCACGGAGCTGCAGTGGAACAGATGCAGCAACCGCCGGTAGGCAGCGGGCTTGAGCGCCAGCGACCTGACGAAGCTGGTGACGCCGGCCCGATCGCAGCGCGTCGAGAGCGCCGCCAGGGCCAGCACCAGCCACAGGAAGGTCCGCGAACGGGAGCAGGCGGTGCGGAGTTGCCGGACGCAGCGGTACCACTCGGACCACAGTTGCATGCAAGGCCCTCCCGATGCCGATAGCATCTACATGCTATCGGTCAAGAGGTGTATAGTACCTCACGATGGACCGCCGGAGTGTGACACTTCAGAGAAAAGTGGAGAGAATCAAGCGGGAGCTGCTGCGGCTGGGCGACCTCCGGCCGGGGAGCCTCTCGGAGCAGTTCAACGTCTGCGGGACCCCAGGCTGCCGGTGCAAGAAGTCACCCCCGCAGAAGCACGGCCCGTACTACCAGGTCAGCTATACGAGGAAAGGACGAAGCGGTACGCGGTTCGTCCGCCGCCCCCAAGTCGCCGCGGTCAAACGACAACTCCGCAACTACGCGCGCATGCGAGAGCTGGTCGACCGGTGGATCGAGGCCGCCACGGAGCTGTCGAACCTGCGACTTCAAGAGAAAGACACTTGACGGGGGGCGGGACGGTCAAGCGGAGAACTTGGCACTGTCCAGTAGATAAGGTTGTCTTTCTATGGACGCGCCCCCGG
>JBBTKS010000053.1:0-4568 GCA_038058885.1 Pseudomonadota bacterium | reverse complement strand
ATACTCTGGCATATGTTTGTAGGGTGGGCATCGCCCACCAACACGGCTTCGCCAGCTGTCCGACGGTGGGCGGTGCCCACCCTACCTATATTTTGAGATAGGTTCTAACAGGATTTTTAATTTCCAAAATCTTTAATCCTGTAAATCCTGATGAATCTTGTTAATCCTGTCTATTGCTTTTTATTTAGGAACTCTAAATCTAGTTAAGGACACCCGACATGGCCAAGAGCAGTCTGCAAACCGCGCCCGATTCCACCGTCCTCGTGACGCGCGTCAAGAACATCTTCCAGGAAAGCATCCTGACCACGCGTAACTGCATGGAGGTGCTGGCACCGTTCATTGCGCAAGCGGCCGCGCACATGATCCAGGCGCTGCTCTCGGATCGCAAAATCCTGGTTTGTGGAAACGGCGGCTCGGCCGCGGACGCACAGCATTTTTCCGCTGAATTGCTGAACCGCTTCGAACGCGAGCGGCCCGGCCTGCCGTGCATTTCGCTCACCACCGACACCTCGACGATCACCGCCATCGGCAACGACTACCATTTCGACGACGTCTTCTCCAAACAACTGCGCGCGCTCGGCCAGGCGGGCGACGTGCTGCTCGGCATCTCCACCTCCGGCAACTCGCGCAACGTGATTCGCGCGGTGGAGACGGCGCACGAGCGCGGCATCGTCTGCGTGGCGCTGAACGGACGCGAGGGCGGCGAACTGTCCACCGTGCTGACGGGCAACGACGTCAACATCTGCGTGCCGGGTTCCTCCACGGCGCGCATTCAGGAAGTGCACGGCATCGTCATCCATTGCCTGTGCGACCTCATCGACTACCAGCTTCTCGGGCAGGGATAATAATGATACGGCGATTTCTTATTCTCACGGCTATCTTCGCCGGCGTAACCCTCGCGCAGGGCTGCGCGCCGGTCATCGTCGCCGGCGGCGCGACCGCCGCGGCCGCGGCCGGCGAGCGACGCACCCTCGGCGCCTTCGTGGACGATGGATCGATCGAGATCAAGGCCCGCAAGGCGCTCAACGACGAACGTGACTTCGGCGATGACGTCCACGTCAACATCACCAGCATGAACGGCATCGTGCTGCTCACGGGGGAAACCACGACCGAGGACAAGCGTGACCGGGCGGTGGCGCTGATCCGGGAGATCCCGGGCATACGCCGCATCGTCAGCGAAATCCGCGTCGCCGAACCCCGGGCCTTCGCCTACACCACGCACGACAGCTGGATCACCGGCAAGGTCAAGGCCAAATTGCTCGGCACCGAAGGCCTCCCCTCCAACCAGATCAAGGTGGTCACGGAAAATTCCGTGGTTTATCTGATGGGCCTCGTCAAGCAACAGGAAGGCGACATGGCCGCCGAAGCCACCCGCGCCGTCGGCGGCATCACGCGCGTGGTCAAGCTGTTCGAGTATCTCGATTGACATCGAGCGAACGCAAGATCGTCACGGACGCGGCGCAATTGCCGGCACGGCTCGCGGAACTCGCGCGGCCGCTGGTCTTCACCAACGGCTGCTTCGACATCCTGCACCGCGGCCACGTGGCCTATCTCGAGGAGGCCGCGGCGCTCGGCCAATCCCTGGTCGTCGGCGTGAACAGCGATGCCTCGGTGCGACGCCTCGACAAGGGCAAAGGCCGTCCGGTGAATCCCCTCGACGACCGCCTCGCCATCCTCGCCGCGCTCGGCTGCGTGTCGCTCGTGGTGCCATTCGAGGACGACACGCCGTATGCGCTGATCGAGCGGGTGCGGCCGAATCATCTGGTCAAGGGCGGCGACTGGACGCCGGACAAGATCGTCGGCGCCGACGTCGTCGCCGGCTACGGCGGCCAGGTGCACTCCATTCCCTTCCGCTTCAAGCGCTCGACCACCGATCTCCTGAAACGCATCCGCTCGTCATATGACAGGACGAACGAACGAAGTGAGTAGGGCTTCCAGTCTTAATGAGCATGCGCGAAGCGCATTCGGCTCGCTCCCTTCTCCCCTTGAGGGAGGCGAGATGGAGGTGTCGCGGATGTCCGGTGGACATCCGCGCCATCGAGCGGGCGCGCAAGCTGTTCGCGCGCCCCGGCAGGAATCGATGGGATGAGGGGTATTTGATCCCCCTCACCCCTTACCCTCTCCCTCAGGGAGAGGGGGAGTAGGTGAGAATCTCTATTCCAGTCGGAATGAGGGTGAGGGTTTATGACAGGACGAACGAGCGAAGCGAGTAGGGCTTCCATTAAGGCTGAGTTGCCCGGTCCGTTTCTCGTGCGGCTCCAGGCCGCGCTGGGGAAGGACAATGTGTTGACCGACCCCGCCGACTGCTGGCCTTACGGTCAGGACAATTCGCGCAAGCATGCGCTCCCGGACGCCGTGGCGTTCGCCACCGCGCATGCCCAGGTTCTGGAGACGGTGCGATTGTGCAACGAATTCAACGTGCCGATCGTCGCGCGCGGGCGCGGCACCGGCACCACCGGCAGCGCGGTGCCGGTGCGCGGCGGACTGGTGCTGTCGCTGGAACGCATGGCTCGCATCGTTGACATGGATCCCGCCAACCGCGTCATGCGCGTCGAGCCGGGCGTGCTCAACCAGGCGGTGCAGGACAAGGCGGCGGAGCACGGATTTTTCTGGCCGCCCGATCCCACCAGCGCCGCCTACTGCACCGTCGGCGGCAACATCGCGGTAAACGCCGCCGGTCCGCGCGCCCTGAAGTACGGCAGCACGCGCGAAAACGTGCTGGGACTCGTCGCCGTCACCGGCCAGGGCGAGGAGATTCACACCGGCACCTACACGACCAAGGGTGTCGTGGGCTATGACCTGACGCGCCTGATCATCGGCTCGGAAGGTACGCTCGCCATCGTGACGGAAGCGACGCTCAAGCTTACGCCGCTGCCCGAATCGCGCCGCACGCTGCAGGCGATTTATGCCGACGTGCGCGCGGCAGCCGCGGCGGTGTCGCGCATCATGGCGCAACCGGTCACGCCGTATGCGCTCGAGTTCATGGATGCGCCGGCGATCGAGATGATCCGGAATTACTCGGCGGCGGAGCTGCCGCGCGGCGCCGGGGCGCTGCTCATGATCGAACTGGATGGGCCGGAGGCGGCGATGGACAATATCGTGGCCAGCGTATCGGCGTCGGCCCGCGGCGAGGGACTGCTGAATCTCGCGACGGCCAAAACCAAAGAAGAGGCGGCGACGCTGTGGGCCACGCGCAAAGCGCTGTCGCCGGCACTGCGCAACATCGCGCCCAACAAACTGAACGAAGACGTGGTGGTGCCAGTCTCGCGCATCCCCGACCTGATCGACGGGCTCGAAAAACTGTCGCGCGAATATGGCATCCCGATCGTGAATTTCGGGCATGCTGGCAACGGCAACATCCACGTGAACCTGCTCTATGACAGCCAGGACCCGCAACAGGAACGCAACGCTCTACCCTGTGTATCGAAGGTATTCGATCTGGTGCTGAAACTCGGCGGCACGCTGTCAGGCGAACATGGTATCGGGATCGCCAAGCGCGACTACATCAACCGCGCGATCGATCCCGTGACCCTCGATCTCATGCGCCGGATCAAGCGCCAGTTCGATCCCAGGGAAATTCTCAATCCGGAAAAGGTTTTTCCGCCCCGGTGAGACTGAATTCGCCAATGTCCGCCGCCCGCCGCTATCGGGCAGATCAGCGGTAAGGCTATACTCCGTGCATAACGTTACGATTTATTTATCGATATCACGTTAAGAGCCGAAGTTACCAAAGGAGAAACACGATGAAACGCGCACTCGCCTCCCTGGCCATCCTGCTGGCCGCCACACCGCCGGCAATCGCCGCCGAAAATATCGACCAGATCAACCAGCTTATCCAGGCGGACTTCCGCAGCCTGTCGGAGGATCTGGGTGCGGCGCTGAGCTACAAGGCAGTCATTCCGGCCAAGCCGCTGGGAATCACCGGCTTCGATCTCGGCATCGAAGTCAGCGCCACGCAACTGCAACACCGTGATGCCTGGGATCGGTCCAGTTCCGGAACCGCGCCCGACACCGTCTATATTCCGAAACTGCACCTGCACAAGGGCCTGCCGGCCGGTTTCGATCTGGGCGCGTTCTACACTTCGGTTCCCAACAGCAACATCAAACTATGGGGCGCCGAGGCGCGCTATGCCATTCTCCAGGGCGGCTTGGCGGAACCGGCGCTGGGCCTGCGTGGCACCTATTCGAAGCTTTCGGGCGTGAGTCAGCTCGATTTCCACACGACGGGTCTGGAACTGCTGGTATCCAAAGGCTTCGCGATTTTCACGCCGTACGCGGGGGTGGGACGCATCTGGACAACCTCGGAACCCATCGGTGTCTCGAACGTCAAGAAAGAGGAATTTTCCCAGGGAAAATACTTCATCGGCGGTAATTTGAATTTCGGCCTGGCCAATCTGGCCCTCGAAGCGGACAAAACCGGCGACGCCACTTCCTACAACGCCAAGCTCGGGTTCCGGTTCTGATCCTCTAACGTTCGGACAACTCCATTTTTTCCCCGTCGCGCTTCATGTCGAGTTTGTAGGGTGGGCATCGCCCACCAACACGGCTTCGCTGGCTGTCCGACGGTG
>JBBTKS010000052.1:0-7259 GCA_038058885.1 Pseudomonadota bacterium | reverse complement strand
CCAGAGGTTGTGCTTGAAGTGATGCCGGATGCGCCCGCCGTCGCACATGCCGCTGCCGGCGATGATGATAGCGCCGCTGCGTACGCGATTGATGGCCATGGACTGGGCGGCGGTGCGGCTGAAGTGGAGGTTCGGCATGGTGAAGGGGTCGCCGTCTTTTTTGCGCCGCCGGTGGGCCTCGGCATCGAACAGCTTCCAGTGCTTGCCATAGACTTCGGTGGCTTCAATCGCCATCGGGCTGTCGAGAAAGATGGTCCAGTGATCGATGCCCCATTCCCGGCCGTGATGCTTGAGAAAGTAGATCAGCTCCTGGCTGCGGCCGATAGCGAAGGCGGGGATGAGAATGTTGCCATCGCTGCGTCGGGCCTCGCGAAACACCTCGCCCAGCTCCGCCAGCGTGTCTTCCCAGGAGCGGTGCTCGCGGTCGCCGTAGGTGCTTTCGAGGACGACCAGATCCGCCTCGCGCACGACTTCGGGATTGCGCAGGATCGGCGCGCCCGCGTGTCCCAGATCGCCGCTGACCACCAGCTTGCGCCGCTGACCCTTTTCCTCGAGCCACAGTTCCACGATCGCCGAGCCGAGGATATGCCCCGCGTCCCGGAGACGCAGTTGCATGCCCGGCAGGATTTTTTTCTCGACATCATAGTCGAGCACCTGAAACTGGCGCATGGCCTTCTCGGCGTCGCTGCGCGTGTACAGCGGTTCGACGAGGCGTTTGCCCTGGCGCTGACGCCGGCGGTTCTCGTGTTCCGCGTCCTTCTCGTTCAGCGAAGCCGCGTCCTTGAGCATGATGTGGCACAGGTCGCGCGTCGCGCGGTGGGTGTAGATCGGCCCGCGGTAACCGGCCTTGACCAGCAGCGGCAGGCGGCCGGAGTGATCGAGGTGGGCATGCGTCAGGACCACGGCGTCGATATTGCCGGGCGCGAAGGGGAAGGGCGCGCGGTTGCGCGCCTCGTCGGCGGGCGCGCCCTGGATCAGGCCGCAGTCGATGAGCAGACGGCGGTCGCCACAGTGCACCAAGTGGCACGAACCGGTGACTTCGCGCGCCGCGCCCAGAAACTGGATATCCATGCGGCCACCTATAATGAATGGAGGTTGGGACCAACGGCCGCTATCATGACATGAAAACGCCGCGGTTTTGCTTTTCCCGATCGTTGGCGTTTAAACTCCGGGTAATGCCATGGGCCAAGGAGGCGACATGAACAAGCCGAAATTCCGGTTGCAGGTGATCCTGATGACAGCCGCCGCGATGCTGGCGGCCTGTTCCGGGCAAACGCAGCTTGAGAGCGATCTGCGCATCAAGGGCGCGCCGGATTGGGTCAACAAGGGCACGAATTACGTCAACGACAAGGACGGCCGGCTGTTCCACGGCGTGGGTTCGGCATCGCCGATGGGCGAGGTGACGCTGCAGCGCGCCACCGCCGACGACCGGGCGCGCGCGGAGCTGGCGCGCATTTTTTCCTCTTACCTGGATGTCGTCTCGAGCGACTATCAATCGGCGGCCAGATCCGGTGACAGCAAGGTTTCCGAAGAGGCGGTCTCGCGCCAGATCAGGAACCTGTCCAAGGTGAATCTCGCGGGTGCGAAGATCATCGCCCGCTGGCAGGACAAAAAGACGAACATCGTTTACGCCATCGCCGAACTCGACATGAAACAGGTCAAAAGCACCGTATCGGGCGCGCAGGACATGAACGTGGACGTGCGCCAGTATGTGGAAAGCAACGCCGACAACATTTTCGACCGGCTGACCAAGGAGAAAAAATGATGGGCTTTTCCTTCCGTGCAAATTCAAGGCTGGTGCAGGCGCTGGCCGTGTCGGCGCTGGCCCTGTCCATCGCCGGTTGCGGCACGTCGGTGGAACGCATGGACACGGCCGAGGTCAAGGACCTTTCCGGGGCCTGGAACGACACCGACTCGCGCCTGGTTTCCGAGGAGATGATCCAGGACGTGCTGTCGCGCGACTGGCTGCCGGAGTTCACGCGCAAGCACAACAAGAAGCCCGCCGTGATCGTGGGCGAGGTGCTTAATCTCAGCCATGAGCACGTCAACGTGAACACCTTCACCGCCGACATGGAGCGCGCGCTCATCAACTCCGGCAAGGTCCAGTTCGTCGCCTCCAAAGGCGAGCGCGGCGAGGTGCGCGAGGAGCGCAAGGATCAGGACATCCACGCCGCCGAGGCCACGCGCAAGCCGATGGGCCAGGAGCGGGGCGCGGATTACATGCTCAAGGGCACGATCAACACCATCATCGACACCTCGGGTTCCTCCCAGGTGCGGTATTACCAGGTGGACCTCACCTTCATCAGCCTCGCGGACAACGTGAAAGTCTGGGTGGGGCAGAAGAAGATCAAGAAGCTCGTCAAACGCGGCAACCTCCGTTACTGATACGCTGCGCGCCATGCGCGCCAAGCTCATTTTCCCGCTGGCAACTCTGGCGCTGCTGTGTTCCGGCTGCGCCAGTTACAGCGATTCCTTTTCCGTCATCGAAAGCGACATGGCGGCGCAGCGTTTCGGCGCGGCGCTGGAGACCCTGGAACGGCAACGCCATCCGCAGCGCGACCGGCTGCTGTATCTCCTGAACAAGGCCATGCTCGAACGCATGAACGGCGATTACGCCGCTTCCAACCGTACGTTCGAGGCCGCCAAGACGCGCATGGAGGAACTCCGCGGACTGAGCCTGCGCGAGCAGGGCCAGTCCCTGTTTATCAACGACGCGACGCGCAGCTATGCCGGCGAGGAGTTCGAGCAGGTGCTGGTGCACCTGTACATGGCGCTCAATTATCTTCAGCTCGGCGAGCGCATCGACGCGCGGGTCGAGGCGCTGCAGGTGGACGAGCGGTTGCGCGAAATCACGCAGCGACTTCCGGAAAACCGCTACACCGAGGACGCCTTGGCGCGCTACCTGACGGGGATGATTTATGAGGAGCTCGACGAGCGCAGCGACGCCATGATCGCCTACCGCAAGGCCTACGAGGCGTATCGCCGCTACGGGCAAAATTATTCCGTGGCCGTTCCGGAGTCTCTCAAGCACGATCTGCTGCGGTTGTCGCAGCAAATGGGGCTGACGGAGGAAATGCGACAATACAAAAAAGATTTCCGCATTGAGCGCTGGATGAGCGCCGACGAGCTGGCGGAACAAGGCGAGCTGATTTTTCTTCTGCACAATGGACTGGCGCCGATCCGGCGCGAGCATGCGGTCACGGTTCCCGATCCCGCATCGGGTCATATCGTGCGCATTGCCGTACCCCATTACGAAACGCGTCCCACTCCGGTGACCGGGGCGCGCGTGGTGGCGGGCGGCGCAGGTGCGCAGGCGGAATTGGCCGAGGACATCAACGCCATCGCCGTCAAGGATCTTGAGGCCAAGATGCCGGCGATTACCGCGCGCGCCCTGGCGCGCGCCGTGCTCAAGGCGCAAATGGCCAAGGCCGCGCGCGAGAACGCGCGGCAGCAGAACCAGAACAATGCGGGCGCGGCCGTGGCCGCCATGGCGGTGGAAATCGCCGGGCTGGTGACGGAGCGCGCGGACACGCGCAGCTGGCTGACCTTGCCCGCGCGCATCCATCTCGCGCGCCTGCCCTTGCCGCCCGGAACCTACACGGTTAAAGTCGATTTGCTGGGCGATGACGGCCAGATCGTGAGCACACAGGAATACGCCAATATGGTCATACGCCGGGGCGCGAAGACCTATCTCTCGCCCCACTGGATTCCCTCCACCGTTACGCCTCCGAGGAGATCACGATGAAAATCCTGTTTGCGGCGACATTGGCCGTATCCCTGATCGCGACGGGCGGCTGCGCCTCTCGTCCCAGCATGCCGGACTGGGTCAACGGCCCCGCGGAAAAGTATCCCAGCGAGCAATACCTGGTCGGCCGCGGACAGGCGGCCACGGCGGAGGAGGCGCGCGACCGGGCGCGCGCCGACCTGGCCAAAATTTTTGAAGTGGCCGTGGCCGTGGAAAGCGAGGACATTCAGACCTTCCGCCGGAAATCGGACAGCGCCGATAAAGACGCGAAACCCGCCGGCGAATATGCCGCGCAAGCCTCGCGCCGTCTCACCACCCGTGCCGATCACCTCATCGAGGGCATCCAGATCGCCGAGGTCTGGCAGGATCCGCTGATTCGGACACAGCATGCGCTCGCGGTGTTGCCGCGCCTGCAAGCTTCCATGCGCCTGCGCCAGGAAATCGAGCGCCTCGATGCCGCCACGCGCAAATACCTCGACGAGTCGCGCGCCGCCGCGGATATCCTGATGAAAATCGGCGCCGCCCGGCACGCGCTGGAGGCGCAAAGGGAACGCGCGGGTTATCAGAAATCCCTGCGCATCGTGGACCCGACCGGACGCGGTGCCGAGTCCGAATGGAATACCGCGAGGCTCGACGCCGATCTCGCCGATCTGCTCAAGCGTGTGCGGGTGGCGGTTCAAACCGCGCCCGACGCGCCTCCCGGGTTTGCCGCTGCCGTCAGCGGGGCGGTGGCCGGCGCCGGATTTCTGATCGCGACCGGCGAGAAACCGGAGTACGTTCTGGTCGCGAATCTGGCGTTGGAAGATCTGGGCTTGCGGGATGGCTGGTACTGGCAGCGCGGCGCGTTGGAAGTCACGCTGCGGGAAATGGCCGCGAATCGCGTGCGCGGCAGCCGGCGTTGGGACATCAAGGTTTCCGCCCAGGATCGCGCCGTGTCCCGCCAGCGGGCGCTGGATCAGGCCGCGGCGTTCCTGAAAAAAGATCTGCGCGAGACACTCACCGGTTTCGCCGGGCCGTAAGCGCTTATCGCAGTTCGCCCAGGAGCGAGTCCAGCATGCGCTCCGCCTGTGAACCGTAACCGCCGCCGAAGAGATTGAAGTGATTGAGAATGTGGTAAAGGTTGTACAGCGTTTTGCGCACTTTATAGCCGGCATCGAGCGGCCAGGTTTCCTGATACGCCTGATAGAACCGGGCTGAAAATCCGCCGAACAATTCGGTCATGGCAATGTCGGCTTCGCGGTCGCCGTAATACACCGCGGGATCGAAGATCACCGGCTGCTGTTCCGCCGCGCCGACGTTGCCGCCCCACAGGTCGCCGTGCAGCAGCGACGGTGCCGGCCGGTAGCCATGGAAAAATTCCCCCAGGTCCGCCAGCAAGCGCTCGCCTTTGTGCATGAGGCGGCGGCCATTCCGGGCTGCCAGCTGCAACTGGAAGCCGAGGCGACGATCGCGCCAGAACTCGAGCCAGTCGGAACTGGGCGTGTTGATCTGCGGTGTCGAGCCGATGGTGTTGTCCATGCGCCAGCCGAATCGATCATGCGTGGCGCGATGCATCTGCGCCAGTTGCTGCCCGAGTTTTTCCAGGCTGCGCGAATCGGCGCCTCCCAGATCGAGATATTCCAGCACGATAAATGCGGAACCGTCGGCCGTACCCCAGCACACCGGTTCGGGAGCGCGCACGCTGCGTGTCCGGGCGATCTCCTTGAGGCCCTCCGCTTCCGCCTCGAACATGCCAAGACGCGTGGCGTCGTTGAGCTTGACGAAGTAACGGCGGTTGCCGTCCTGGAGAACCGTGGCGCTGTTGATGCACCCGCCGCCGACGGCATGTCGTGAACGGGCCGCAAACGCCGTGCCCGTGGCATCGGAGATGCGCTGTGCCACCGTTGTCCAGATTGTTTGCATTTTGTCCTCGCCCGGCCCCGTTAATGTAGGGATAAAGCCGGCGCGCGAGAAGCCGCAGCCCGCTCCGGCCTGCCAGACAACGACACATTTCTCAGCCGCAAAGCCGGCCAATCCCGCCGCCCATCCCGTGGGGTGCGAAATTTCGCGAGTTTAGCCGTGTTAGACTGTGCTATGGATATGTAAGTCACTGATTTTAAATAAAATAAAAATGGCTTGTTCATGGCATTAGATTTGCAACCTCTTTCGGACCGCCGCTGAGGCAGCACGGGCTCTTTCGGCCGGCGGATCAGGGAATAGACATACGCAGGAGGCGACAAGAGTTCCGATGGATCGGGGACATCAACGAAAGGATTCGCATCATTGGTTAATCGTCCGGAAACGGCGATGGCGATCAAGAATAACGATGCAGCTTAACCAGGTATCGATGCGTGCCAGCCTCATTACCGCGATAGCGGTGATGGGATTGCTGTGCGCACTTTTCGTGCTCGCGAGCGGACGCGTCTGGCACGATTTCGCCCTTGAAACCCAGCGCGCCACCGTCAACGAGCAGGCGCGGAACTGGCTTGCGAATCTGCGCAAGGAATTCGATAACGAATCGCGTGGAATCGTGCAGATCGCCAAGTCCGATCCGGAATTGATGGCGGCCATGCGCAAACAGAATAAATCAGTGGCAAGCCGCCAGCTCAACAAGCTTTCGCAGCACCCATTTTTCAAAACCGGTGAATCAGGCCTGATCGCGCTTCAGGCGCTGGATGGGAATTTCAATCCGATCGCCGGCACGCCGGCGGAGTCGCTGGATATCGATCCGAATCAGGCGCCGTGCCAGAACCTGCGCGCCCAGGCCGCACGCCGCGTCGGCACCGAACGCCTCAAGCCCGTCGGCGGAATATGCATCGTCGGCAAGGAAATGCGCTACGAATTGATCCAATCGCTGGGAGAGAATTCCAGCGACGGCTATCTGAAGATTACCTATAACATGTTGCACAACTTTGCCGCCGCGGAGCCGGCTTTCGCGGGTCTTTCGCTCAAGCTCAGCCTGGCCGACGGCACCGTGCTGTACAAGTCCGCCGGCTGGCCGAAGTCGGATGAAGACATGGATCGCACGCTCATGGCGGAACAGACGATGAATGTTTATGCGCCGGCCAAGTCAATGCTCAACATCGTCGCCCTCAGAGACATGGCGCCGTTTTATGCCGGTCTGGCGCATACCGAAAATATGGCCATCCTGGCCGCCGCCGGCGCGGCATTGCTGGCGGTCCTGATGGTGTGGTTTGCCATCCGGAAAATCACCGTTAAACCGCTGCAAGCCCTGGTGAACCAGATGCGCAAGCTGCGCTCGGACAAAATCCATTTCGGCGAGCACGTGATGACCACCGGTAACAAGGAACTCGCGGAACTCGGCGCCGGATTCAACAGCATGTCAACGCGGCTGAAGGAACTTTACGACAGCCTCGAGAGCCTCGCGTTTACCGATCCGCTGACGAAACTTCCGAACCGCACGCTGTTCCATGAGCGCCTGCAACAGGCGATTGAAGAGGCCAAGCGCGACTACCGGCCTTTCGCCCTGCTGCTGATGGATCTCGACCGCTTCAAGGACATCAACTACACGTTG
>JBBTKS010000051.1:0-13742 GCA_038058885.1 Pseudomonadota bacterium | reverse complement strand
CCTGGATCAGGTCGAGGAACTGCAGGCCGCGGTTGGTGTATTTCTTGGCGATCGAAATCACGAGGCGCAGGTTGGCCTCGACCATTTCCTTCTTGGCGCGGCGCGCCTTGGCCTCGCCGATCGACATGCGGCGATTGACTTCCTTGAGCTCGGCAATCGGCAGGCCGGTGCGTTCCTCGAGGTGCTTGAGCTTGTCCTGCACGGCGTGAATCGTGTCGGTATGGTGCTCGATGATTGAGACATTGCCTTCACCGCACTTCATCGCCTTCTTGACCCAGCGCTTGTTGGTTTCGTGGCTGGGGAAGATCTTGATGAACGTCTTGCGCGGCATCCGCGCCTTGTTCACGCAGATGTCCATGATGACTTTTTCCTGTTCGCGCGCGTATTCCACCAGCGAGCGGACATATTCCACCAGACGATTGATCTGTTTCGCGACGAATTTGGTCTGCATGAATTCGTCGGCGAGCTTGGCCTGAACCCGCTTCACTTCCGGGCTGTCATAGCCCTTCTTCTCGATGGCCTTGAGCAGGTTGGTATGCAGCTTGCGGATGCGCGCAAAGCGGATCAGCGCCTCCTCGCGGTTCGGGCCGGTTTCCTCCTCTTCGCTGGCGCCGTCGCCGGAGCCGTTTTCTTCGTCGTCCTCGTCATCGGCGGCGGCCTTCTCGCTCGGGACTTCAGGCAGAGGCAGGTCGGTCGCATTGGGATCGACAAAATCCACCACCAGGTCGGTCAGACGCATCTGGTCGATCTCAACCAGATCCATCATGCGCACGACTTCGGCGATCGCGGCCGGGCAGGCGGCAATGGCTTCGGTCGTCTGGCGCACGCCGTCTTCGATGCGCTTGGCGAGGTCGATCTCGCCTTCGCGCGTGAGCAGTTCCACCGTGCCCATCTCGCGCATGTACATGCGCACCGGATCGGTGGTGCGTCCGAATTCGCTGTCGACGGCGGAGGTCACCACCTGCTCGGCCTCTTCCGCGGCCTCTTCTTCGTCTTCCGCCGGCGGTGGGGTTTCGGTGGTTTTGAGCAACAGGGTATCCGGATCGGGCGCTTCGTCGTAAACCGCGATCCCCATGTCGTTGATCATGTTCACCACCGCCTCGATCTGGTCGGTGTCATGAACATCTTCGGGCAAATGGTCGTTGATCTCACGATACGTGAGAAAACCCTGGGCCTTGCCCTGAATGATCAGCTTTTTCAGCTGTGAACGTTGTGTTTCCTGATCCATTGAAATACCGTATGGCGGGTTTGGCCGCCTGAAAATAGTCTGTGTTGGAATGTAGAACCGCGCAAAACGCGAAAGTATAGCTTAAGTGGGTGCTTGCCCCAAATTTTTCAATGGCGAGAAGGAGATAGACGTGAATTGTCTCTCTTTACACTCAATAACCGTGCCAATTCGTCTTTTTCCGTCTGGTTCAAACCCTGGGCATGCTGTTTCTGCAAAAGTCGTTCCGTTTTCTGCTTGGATGAGGCATCGCAAAGACGATTTATTACCACGCTGAATTCCAACTCCACGTTCTCGGCCAGCGCCGGATAGTCCCAGACAGCCAGTCTGGAGAGATGATGTTGGTAATCACTATCACTAAAACTCTCAATAATAGCGGCTGTATTCATTGTTGGCGAATTCTTAAGCATGCCGTATAGCTCTAAGAACAGCGGCATCCCCGGCAGATCAAGGTCAGCAAGCTCGCTTTCATTGCTCA
Organism: Pseudomonadota bacterium; assembly: GCA_038058885.1. Classification (GTDB taxonomy): domain Bacteria; phylum Pseudomonadota; class Gammaproteobacteria; order Acidiferrobacterales; family Sulfurifustaceae; genus Sulfuricaulis. Next base: position 12,039 of record JBBTKS010000051.1, on the reverse strand, counting down.
GCTTTTGCGCCAGAGCAGGGTGCTGCAACATCAGGGCAATCGCCCGACGCACGATGGAAGGTGGCTCTTGGGGCCCGCTGGATCCGCGTGCTGCCGGTCTGAAAGCGCTGGCTGGCTCTGCGTACCCTGACGTTACCGGCAGCTTGCCCACATCCAGGCGGCTCAATTCCGCCAAGCGGTCCAGCATCATCTGGCGCAATACGCCCTGCGGCATCTTGGACAGGAGCGGACGGGCGAGTTCCACCAGCCGGGCACGGCCGTCCATGCGGTTCATGTCTACCTGGCGCATGAGGTTGTCGAACAGGTATTCCGGCAGTGGGATCGCGGTCTTCAGGCGGGCCAGAAACGCGTCCTTGCCCTCCTTGCGCACCAGCGTGTCCGGGTCCTCCCCTTCCGGCAGGAACAGGAAACTCGCCTGCCACCCCTCGCGCAGCGCCGGCAGCGCGTTATCCAGGGCGCGCCAGGCGGCCTCGCGGCCGGCGCGGTCGCCGTCGAAACAGAAAATGACCTCCGGGGCATGGCGGAACAGGCGCTCGAGATGGTCGCGCGTGGTCGCCGTGCCCAGCGTAGCCACGGCGAAATCCACGCCGAACTGGGCCAGCGCCACCACGTCCATGTAGCCCTCGACCACCAGCACCCGGTTCTCGCGCTTGATCGCCTCGCGCGCGTGAAACAGGCCGTAGAGCTCGCGCCCCTTGTGGAACAGCGACGTCTCGGGCGAGTTGAGGTATTTGGGCTCACCCTTGTCGATCACCCGTCCGCCAAAGGCCACGACCCGCCCGCGATGATCCTCGATCGGGAAAATAATGCGATCGCGAAATCGGTCGTAGTAGCCACCGCCTTCTTTCTTCACCGCCAGTCCCGCGCGCGCCAAGGCTTCGCGATTCGCCTCGTCCTTGCCCAGCGCCCGCAGCAGATTGTCCCAACCGTCGGGGGCGAAACCCAGGCCGAATTCATGCGCGATCTCGCCGGTGATTCCCCGCCCCTTGAGGTACTCCACCGCCCGGCCGGCCTGCGGATGTTCGCGCAATTGCTGCCGGTAGAAACGTGTCGCTTCAAGCAACAGCCCAAGCAGATCGGCGCCGTTGTCCTTGTCCGGCCCCGAGAACACTCCCGCTTCCTTGGGAACCTTGAGCCCGGCGCGCGCGGCGAGATCCTCGACCGCCTCCACGAAACTCATGTGCTCGTAGTCCATGAGAAAGCCGATGGCCGAACCGTGCGCGCCGCAACCGAAGCAGTGGTAGAACTGCTTGTCGACACTGACGGTAAACGACGGGGTCTTCTCCTCGTGGAACGGGCAGCAGGCCTTGTAATCCTTGCCGGCCTTTTTGAGCGGCACGTAGGAATCGATGACATCGACGATGTCGCTGCGCGTCAGTAACTCGTCAATGAACTGCTTGGGGATGCGGCCGGCCATGCGGGTATTCTAAACAGGCCGGTAAGGCGCGGAAACGAATGTTAAGCGAGAAGCGTTTTTACCGGGAAATTATGCGGTGTTTTTCAGGCGGCGCCGAGTTTATTCTTCACTTTACTTCCAACTTGTCCCATATCGGCCCGGCCCTGGAGCTTGGGTTTGAGCACGCCCATGACCTTGCCCATGTCCTTGATGCTACTCGCGCCGGTGGCGGCAATGGCCTCGGCGATGAGCTTGTCGATTTCGGCCTCGCTCAATTGCTGCGGTAGATAAGTCTGAAAGATGGCGATCTCGCCGGATTCCTTGTCGGCCAGTTCCGGGCGCCCGCCTTTCGTATATTGTTCGATCGACTCGCGACCTTGCTTCACGAGCTTTTCGATCACGGCGATGACCTGCGCGTCGTCGAGCTGGATGCGCTCATCCACCTCGCGGCGCTGGATGGCGGCGCTCAGCATGCGCAACGTGGTCAGGCGCGACTCGTGCTTGTCGCGCATGGCCTGCTTGATGTCGTCTTTGATTTTTTCCTTAAGGCTCATCGCCCAAGGGACGCCTGAAAATCAGGGGCGGGTGCCGGCGGCAGCGGCGGGTGCGGGAGGACGCGGATTGTTCCGGCGCATGAGCTTCTTCAGTTCGCGTTTGCGTGCCGCGGCGGCTTTGCGCTTGCGGATTTCGGTCGGCTTCTCGTAGTGCTCGCGGCGACGCATTTCGGTGAATACGCCCGCCTTTTCGCATGAGCGGCGGAAACGGCGCAGCGCCATTTCAAACGGTTCGTTATCTTTAACCCGGACTGAAGGCATTGTTCCCCTCGCAAAATAGGCCCTATAAATGGGCCGGTCTGTTACGGAAAGGCGGCGATTCTATAGATTCCCGCCGGATTTGTACATCCAGCGTCCGGTATCGGCAGCTAGCCCCTGAAACGGGCTGGCGCCGTGTAAAATCGGCCCATGCGCGTACTCGGGATCGAAACCTCCTGCGATGACACCGGCGTAGCCCTCTACGACTCCGGCCAAGGCCTGCTGGCGCATCGGCTGTTTTCCCAGACCGAACTGCACCTCGATTACGGCGGGGTAGTGCCGGAACTGGCCTCGCGCGACCACATCCGCAAGGCCCTGCCCCTGATCCGGGCCGTCATGCAGGAAGCCAAGACCCGTCCGGACCAGATTGACGGTATCGCCTACACCGCCGGCCCGGGGCTGGCCGGGGCATTGCTCGTGGGCGCGGCCCTAGGCCGTTCGCTCGCCCTTGCCTGGAATGTGCCCTGCGTCGGCGTTCATCATATGGAAGGACACCTGCTCTCGCCGATGCTCGAACCCGACCCGCCGGCGTTTCCCTTCACCGCGCTGCTGGTCTCGGGCGGACACACGCTGCTCGCCGACGTACAGGCACTGGGCCGTTACACCATCCTGGGTGAATCCGTGGACGACGCCGTGGGCGAGGCCTTCGACAAGACCGCCAAACTGCTCGGCCTCGGTTATCCGGGCGGACCCGCCATCGCGCAGGCGGCGCTGGACGGCGATCCCAAACGGTTTCAGTTTCCACGGCCCAAGACCGGCCGGCTCAAGACCCAGGGCGCGCATCCGGGGCTCGATTTCAGTTTCAGCGGCCTGAAGACCGCGGTGGTCACCGCGGTGCAAAACCAGCCGCTGACGCCCCGGCTTGTCGCGGACATCGCCGCCTCGTTCGAAGCAGCCGCCGTGGACGTGCTCGCCATCAAATGCGAATGGGCACTGGAACAGACCGGCGCGACACATCTGGTGGTGGCCGGCGGGGTCAGCGCCAACCGGAAATTGCGCGAACGTCTGACACAGCTTTCTGAAAAACTTGGCGTGCGCGTGTTTTTTCCGCGGCCGGAATTCTCCACCGACAACGGCGCCATGATCGCCTACGCCGGATATCTGCGTCTGGCCACGGGGCAGCATGAGCCGTTGTCTTTCGGCGCACGCGCGCGCTGGCACATCGAGGAGATTACTGAATAATATTTAAAAAATGAAATTCCACCGCAAAGGCGCAAAGAGCGCAAAGGAGAAGACGGGTGCTTCTGCATCACAGAGTTTTTCTTTGCGTTCTTCGCGCCTTTGCGGTGAGAAATTTTTTTATGCCTTTCCAATCAACGGCCGATCTTGGTTTCCGTGCCGGCGATGAGGTTGCGGATGTTGGCGCGGTGCCGGAATATCAGAATCGCGCTCATGACGATCATGGTCGCCAGAGTGGGCGTGCCCGGCGACAGCCACGCGACATACAGCGGCGCGAGTGCGGACGCCGTCAGCGCCGCCAGCGAAGAATAGCGGAACAGCAGCGCCATGAGCACCCAAGTGACGAGCAACGCCAAGCCCACCCAGGGATTGAGCGCGAACCACACACCCAGCGCCGTCGCCACTCCCTTGCCGCCGCGGAAACCGAAGAACACCGGAAATAGGTGGCCGAGAAACGCGCCAAAACCGCAGAGCGTGATGATCACGGCGTCGGCGGTCAGGGCGCGCGCGACCAGCACCGGGATCACGCCTTTCAGGATATCGCCCGCCAGTGTCAGCACCGCCGCCAGCTTGCCGCCGTAGCGCAAAATGTTGGTGGCGCCCGGGTTCTTCGATCCGATCTCGCGCGGGTCCGGCAAGACCATGATGCGGGCAATGACTACGGCGCTCGAAATCGAGCCGAGCAGATAGGCCAGAACCGGAAGCGAGTAAAGCCACGTCATCTGAAGTTGGTCACGGAAGTTCGTAAAAGACAGTCACGGGTGTTTTCGTTATAGTGGTTTCTTAAATAAACCGCGTCAGCGAACCGACTCCCCCTCTCCCCGTCGCGGGAGAGGGATGGGGTGAGGGGCGCGTGTGACCGGCAGGATCTGGTTCAAAGTCGTTGTGCAGTTTTTTTAGGCAAAGCAAAAGGCTACCCATGGATATTATCTACCTCCACGACCTCAAGATCGAGTGCATCATCGGTATCTGGGAGTGGGAACGCCGCGTCAAGCAGACCATCATCCTCGACCTCGACATGGCCGCGGACATCCGCCGCGCCGCGGCCACGGACCGCATCGACGATACGCTCAATTACAAGGCCGTGGCCAAGCGACTCATCGACTTCGTCGGCAACTCGCAATTCCAGCTCGTCGAAACCCTGGCCGAGAAGGTCGCTGAAATTCTGCTCGCCGAGTTCAAACTCAAGTGGGTACGCGTGCGCATCAACAAGAAAGGCGCCGTCCGTGGCGCCGGCGACGTTGGCATAATCATCGAACGCGGCGAGGCGTAAGCCTGTGCCGCGGGTGCACGTCGGGATCGGCAGCAACATCGACAGGGAAAACAGCATTCGCGGGGCGGTGCGCGAACTGGCGGCGCATTACGCCCCCCTCACCCTGTCCCCCGTGTATGAAAGCAAGGCCCACGGATTCGAGGGCGATAACTTCTACAACCTCGTGGCAGGTTTCGACACCGCCGAGACGATCGAACGCATCAAGGAAACACTTTCACACATCGAGTCACGCTTCGGGCGCAGCCGCCAGGAAAACCGCTTCAGCGCACGCACGCTCGATCTCGATCTGCTGCTCTGCGACGATATCGTGCGGCATGACAGCCAGGTAAATCTGCCGCATCCGGACATCCGGCGTTACGCCTTCGTGCTGCGTCCGCTGGCGGACATCGCGCCGGATCTGCGCAATCCGGAAACCAAGTTGACTTATGCGGAGATGTGGAAACAGTTCGACAAGGACAGACAGGAAATCTGGCCTGTAAAAATTGAATTCTAGCTTCAGGGATAACCTACGTTCTTCAGCATCGCGTCGAGTTTAGACTCGCTGAAACCATCCATCCTTTGCTTGCCCACGAGAAGAATGGGCACGCCTTTCCCCGCGAGACGCCTGTACTCCTGCTTTCCGATATCGCTCGTCTCGACATCGTATTCGCTGAAGTAAATGCCTTTGGCCGCAAGATAGGCCTTGGCACGCTTGCACACGCCGCACCAGGTCGTCGTGAGAATTTTGACTTCGCGCGCGCCGAATCCGTTTTCATTCTGCACCACTTCGGCCGAACCGGAGAAAGTCCGGATTTTTATTTCTTCAGCATTGGCAGCATCAACCGGGTGATCCGAAAAATGAATCTTTCCTTCCGCATCGGTCCACTTGTACACCTTTCCGGCCTCTGCATGGCCTGGTCCCGGCACAAGGAAAACTGCCGCCAGTAGTAATGCACGAAAGGGGAGGAACTTCACGACGCCGGTTACATCACCACCCAGCGTCCGCCGTCCACCGCCAGCACCTGGCCGGTGATGAATCCGGCGTCGCGGATCAGGAACAGCGCGGTGCGCGCGACATCGTCGGGTTCGCCGGAACGCTTGAGCGGCGTGCGCGATATGATGCGTTGCTTGGACATTTCGTCGAGGTCGCTCTCGGGCCAGAGGATGACGCCGGGGGCGATGGCGTTGACCCGGATATCCGGTCCCAGTTCGCGCGCCAATGCCTTGGTGAGCATGATCACGCCGGCCTTGGCGACACTGTAGATGAGATAACCGATCAGCGGGCGGTCGCCGTAAATATCCGCGATGTTGACGATACTGCCGCCGGTTTTCCTGAGGTGCGGCACGGCCGCCTGCGCGAGAAAATACGGCGCCTTGAGGTTGGTGCCCACGATATCGTCCCACTGCGATTCGGTCGCCTCGCCGACCGGGGTGGGATAAAAGCGCGAGGCGTTGTTGATCAGCACGTCGAGACGATCGAAGGATTCGACGGTTTCGAACACCAGGTTCCGCGCCTGGCGCTCGCCGCTGTTGAGGTCCCCGCGCACCAGCATCACCGACTCCGGCCGGTTCTTGTGCAATTCCTCCTGCAGGGCGTGGGCGGCCTTTTCCGAGGTGTGATAATGAATCACGAGCTTCATGCCGTGGGCATGCAGCATGCGCGCCACGGCCGCGCCGATGCGGTGCGCACCGCCCGTGATCAGGGCTACCTTGCCTTCGAGGGGATTGTCCGGCATAAAGTCCAGTATAGTTCCAGACTCGACACGATACCGGTTGCCCGTCCTTGCGCCAAGCCGCCCGATGAAATCGCCCGACCGCCATGGCCAGACGGCCAGCCCCGACCCGCACGCCTTGCCGCCGCCCACCGCCGAGGAACAGGCGCACGGCGCCAGGCTTCAGCAACGTCTGCGTGAGGATATCGCCGCCCGCGGCGGTTCCATTTCCTTTGCGCGCTTCATGGAGCTGGCGCTCTACGCTCCGGGGCTGGGCTACTACGCGGCCGGCAAGCATAAATTCGGCGCACCGGGCGACTTCATCACCGCCCCGGAACTGGGCGCGCTGTTCGCGCGCTGTCTCGCGCGTCCGTGCCGGTCGATCCTGGCACAGCTCGGACGCGGCGATATTCTGGAAACCGGCGCCGGCAGCGGCGCGCTGGCGGCCGACCTGCTACTCGAGCTTGAAACGCTGGGCCGTCTCCCGGAACGTTACCTCATTCTCGAGCTCAGCAACGAATTGCGCGATCGTCAGGCCGAGACGCTCCGGCTCAAGGCGCCGCATCTTCTGGAACACATTCACTGGCTCGACGCCCTGCCGGTCGATTTTCGCGGCGTGATGCTGGCCAACGAACTGCTCGATGCCATACCGGCTGAGCGCTTCCGGATCACGCAGAACGGCGTCCGGCAATTACATGTCGCCTGGCAGAATGATCGCTTCTGCTGGCAGGAAAATCCGGCGGACGAAGCGATCCGGCGGCGCATCGAATCTCTCGCCTTGCCACCGGGCTACACCTCCGAAATAAATCTCCAGGCCGAGGCCTGGGTTCGAAGTGCCGCCGATATCCTCAAGCAGGGCGTGATGCTGCTCGTCGATTACGGCTTCCCGCGCGCGGAGTTCTATCATCCACAACGCAGCGACGGCACGCTCATGTGCCACTACCGTCATCGCGCCCATGACGATCCGCTGACGCTCGTCGGTCTGCAGGACATCACCGCCCATGTCGATTTCACCGCCATCGCCGAAGCCGGAACCGGGACCGGGACCGGTCTGTCGCTGCTCGGCTACACTTCGCAGGCGGCGTTTCTGATCGGCTGCGGACTGGAGCAATTGATGTCGGCCTCGGACCCGGAGGACATCCGCGCCCACCTCGGGCTGACACAGCAGGTCAAGAAGCTCACCTCGCCGCACGAGATGGGTGAATTGTATAAAGTCATCGCCCTCGGGCGCGGCATCCAGGAACCGTTCCCGGGATTCGCGGCCCATGACCGGCGCGGGCGTCTCTGAATTGAGCGTAAATAAAACCATGATCAAAACAATAGTCACCGACATCGAAGGAACCACCTCGTCGTTGTCCTTCGTGAAGGACGTGCTGTTCCCCTATTCGCACGAGCACATGGCGGAGTTCGTGCGCACCCACGCGCAGCAACCGGCGGTGCGGCAGGAGCTGGATGAGGTGCGGCGGCTGAGCGGGAAGAATCTGACCGAAGCGGAAGTCATTGAACAGCTCCTGCGCTGGATCGCCGAGGACAAGAAGATCACGCCGCTGAAGAGCTTGCAGGGCATGATCTGGGAAGACGGCTACAAAAAAGGCGACTTCAAGGGGCACATGTACGAAGACGCGGTGCGCCATCTGCAACAATGGAAACAGGCCGGGATCCGGCTGTATGTCTTTTCCTCGGGCTCGATCCAGGCGCAGAAACTGCTGTTCGCGCACACCGGCTACGGCGACCTGACACCGCTGTTTTCAGGCTATTTCGACACGAACATCGGCAACAAGCGCGAGGCCGATTCCTACCGCAAGATCGCCGCGGCCATCGGCAGCACACCCGATGACATCCTGTTTCTTTCCGACATACGCGAAGAACTCGACGCCGCACAGGCGGCAGGAATGCAAACCATTTGGCTGGTAAGGGATGGGGCTATCGATCCCAAGGCGGCGCACCGGCAGATCACGAATTTCGACGAGATATCTTTCCCGTAGGGGCGCTGCTTGCTGCGCCCCTGCTTGCTGCGCCCCTGCCACCGGGCGGGGCAAGCCCCGCCCCTACGAATGACACAGTGATGAATCACGCCCCTACACAATCCGGATTCTCGCGGTCCAAAGCCCATTGCGCGGGGTTATTCGCGATATATTCCCGGATACGGGCCAATTCATTTTCGCTGCGGACGATGTGCTCGTAATAATTACGTTGCCACAGGGAACGGCCCGAACGCCCAAGAAGACGGTTCACCGCAATGGCTGAAATGGATTTGAACGCCCGCAAAATGTGTCCCAACGTAGGGGCGCAGCAAGCAGCGCCCCTACATGCGCCCCTGTTTGGCGCGCCCCTATCGGGCGGGGCAACCCCCGCCCCTACAAGAATGATCCCATGAAGATGATTGGGCATAATCACGAATTCATCCAGTTCGATGGACTGGAAACGCTCCGGTAACCGTACCCAATCTGCCTGTGCCGCTTGCCCGGCATCGTTCAGCCGCATCTCTCCATCCATAATCTCGCCGAACAAACATTCGCGGTCATGCGTACAGATGGTTACAAAATACGCGCCGGCCCGGGAATAATCGTAGCCCTTGAGCCGAATGGAACGTCGGTGATGCTCATCGGGATCAAACGTCACGCCACTAACGGGACAGTGTCTTCGCCCAGAGGTCGTGCTCGCCCGCGCGCGTGACACGGACCTCGCAGAAATCGCCCGGCTTCAGGCCTTTCGCGTCCGCGACATAAACCACGCCGTCGATTTCTGGCGCGTCAGCGCTGGAGCGGGCCACCGCCCGGCCTTCCTCGATGCCATCGACAAGCACCGTCAGGGTCCTGCCAACCTTGCGCTGCAATTTTTCCGCGGAGATTTCCGCCTGTAACTCCATGAAGCGCGCCAGGCGTTGCTGCTTCACTTCCTCCGGCACCGCATCGGGCAGCGCATTGGCCGTGGCACCCTCCACGGGCGAGTAGGCGAAGCAACCGACGCGGTCAAGCTGCGCCGCGCGCAGAAAATCGAGCAGCTCTTCAAACTCCCGCTCCGTCTCGCCCGGGAAACCGACGATGAAGGTGGAACGCAGCGTGATATCGGGGCAGATGGCGCGCCAGTTTTCGATACGCGCCAGATTGTTCTCGGCGCTCGCCGGACGCTTCATGAGTTTCAGTATCCGCGAACTCGCGTGCTGAAACGGCACGTCGAGATACGGCAGGATTCTCCCCTCGGCCATGAGCGGAATGATCTCGTCCACGTGCGGGTAGGGATAGACGTAATGCAGCCGCACCCACACGCCCAGCTCGCCCAGGGCGCGGGCCAGATCGGTCATGCGTGTCTTGACCGGCCGCCCCTGCCAGAAACCGGCGCGGTATTTCACGTCCACGCCGTAGGCGCTGGTGTCCTGCGAGATCACCAGCAGCTCTTTCACGCCCGCCTTGACCAGATTTTCCGCCTCCTGCATGACCTCGCCGATGTCGCGGCTCACGAGATCGCCGCGCATCGAAGGGATGATGCAGAAGGTGCAGCGGTGATTGCAGCCCTCGGCAATCTTGAGATAGGCGTAGTGCCGTGGCGTGAGCTTGATCCCGGCGGGTGGCACCAGATCGGTGTAGGGGTCATGCGGCTTCGGCAGGTGCGCGTGCACCGATTGCATGACTTCCTCGAGCGCATGCGGACCGGTGACAGCCAGCACCCGCGGATGGGTTTGCTTGACGATGTCGCCCTTGGCGCCGAGACAGCCGGTGACGATCACGCGGCCGTTCTCCGCCAGCGCCTCGCCAATGGCGTCCAGCGACTCTTCGACCGCTGCGTCGATGAAACCGCAGGTGTTGACCACCACGAGGTCCGCGCCGGCGTAATCGGGCGAGATCGCGTAGCCCTCGGCGCGCAGCTGCGTGAGGATGCGTTCGGAATCCACCAGCGCCTTGGGGCATCCCAGGCTGACGAACCCGACCGTCGCTCCCGACGTCCTGTCTTTCGCGACATTTGCACGTCCCTGTACGTCACGGGGAATGGAGGCAGCGCCGGTCTGCGCCGCCGGCGGAGAAAGCACCGCTTTGGGCATGGGTCTATTCCACCTTGAGGTAGGCGAAGCCCTGATGTTGCAATTCCACGATGCGCACCACGCCGGAGGGCACCGACGTTACTCCGGGAATGATCTTCTCCCTGGGCAGGCGCACGGCCTCGCGCGTGATTTCGCAGAGCTCGAGCTTCACGCCCTCGGTGTCGCGCAGAGTCGCCAGCCGGGCCAGCAATTCCGCCCGCCGCTGCTTGAGGGCGGCGTCCTCGGCAAACGGCGTGCCGGCGAGCTTGTCCTGGGTTACGAAACGAATGCCGTAGGAAACGAACACGATGCGCACGTCATATTCCTTCAGCTCGGACTGATAGGTCGCAACCATATTATGGATATTGGCCAGCATGGCGCTGAAGCGGCGCGGGTCGGCGAAATCGGCGTGGTACACCACCTTGGCCACTTCATCTTTCGGTTTCGCGGCCGGCTGATCGGCCGCCGCCGCATTCAAGCTGCCGACCGTCCATAACACCAACATGGCCATGAACATCCGTGGCAGTGGATTACAGAGTCTCTTGATCATGATTCACCTTCCTGACTACGAACTGGGTCAGATTAATCGGGCAATGATAACACCTGGCGCACGGCGGCGATGCGCGCCTCGCGGATACGGACGCCGATGTCCGGGCCCGGGCCGCCGCCCGCGGCGATCGCCGAGGTATCCACTGCGCGCGCCGCAGAGAAGACGCTTCGGAAAAGCCCGGCCTGGGGATAGGGCTTGTCCTCGCTACCATGGCGGCCACGGAAATCGGCCTCGCAGGCGGTGACGAACAGGTCCACCCGCTCCGGCCGGCGGAACGCGTCCATGGCCTCGAGCGTATCGACCACGGTCGCCGGGCGCAGCTCGGCAATCTTGTGGCAGTGCGCGTGAAACCGCGCGGCGATCAATGCCAGATCACGGTGCTCGTTGGGTGCGCGAAAGCGCTGGCAGAAATTTTTTACCAGCTCGGTGCCGCGCGCTTCGTGACCGATGTGCTGCGGCCATTCCTCCCTGGGCGTGGTGCCCTTGCCGAGATCGTGCATGAGCGCGGCGAAGCGCACGCGCGTGTCGGGCGAGAGTTTCGCCGCGGCATCGAGCACCAGCATGACGTGCACGCCGGTATCCACTTCCGGGTGATGCTGCTCAGGCTGTGGCACGCCGAACAGCGCGTCGATCTCGGGAAACAGCCGCGCCAGCGCGCCGCAGCCGCGCAGGACTTCAAAAAAACGCGAAGGTTTGTCTTCCCCGAGCGCGCGCTCGAGTTCCGTCCACACGCGCTCCGCCACCAGATGATCGACCTCGCCGGATTCGGCCATCTGTTGCATGAGTTTGTTGGTTGAATGCGCCACGTGGAAACCCCATTTGGCATAGCGCGCCGCGAAGCGCGCCACGCGCAGGATGCGCACCGGGTCCTCGGCGAACGCCGGCGAGACATGGCGCAGCACGCCGTTGCGCAGGTCCTCGGCGCCGCCGAAGGGGTCAACGAGCTGGCCCTGTTCATCCTCCGCCATCGCGTTGATGGTCAGGTCGCGCCGCTTGAGATCGTCTTCCAGCGTCACGTCCGGGGCGGCATGGACCTTGAAACCCTTGTAGCCGTGGCCCGATTTACGCTCGGTGCGCGCCAACGCGTACTCCTCTTTCGTGACCGGATGCAGGAACACGG
>JBBTKS010000050.1:0-14001 GCA_038058885.1 Pseudomonadota bacterium | reverse complement strand
TCTGAAGCTGGTGGCTGAATTGTAACGGGATGGCGCGCCGGATAACAGCGATTGCCGTCAGTCGGCCTCGCGCTCGACGGTGCAGCAATGCGGCGCGGACTCGCCTTCGCCGCGCAACACCTCGCCGGTGACAGGATTGGGACGGAAGGTGGTGCAGCCCTTGAGGCCCAGGTGATAGGCCTGTTGGTAGATTTCCTTGAAATCCTCGAAGCGGTAATCGCGCGGCACGTTGATGGTCTTGGAAATGGAATTATCCACGAACGGTTGCAACGCCGCCTGCATGGCGAGATGTGCCGCGGGGTTCAGCGCGCGGGTATCCACGAAGGCGGACGACGGTTTCTCGGCGCCGCGCTGTTCGCGCCACCGGTGCATGGCGTAGTCGGTCAGCGGGTGCTCGGTGTAACGGCCGTCGATCTCCAGCACGCGCCGGGTGAGGCTGAATTGGTACACCGGCTCGAGGCCGCTGGAAATATTGTTCGCCAGGAGACTGATCGTGCCGGTCGGCGCGATCGCGGTCAGGTGGCTGTTGCGCAGGCCGTGACGCGCGATGTCATCCTGGATGTCGTGCGGCAGACCCTGGATGAATTTTCCCTGCAAATATTTCTCCCGCTCGAAAAACGGGAACGCGCCTTTTTCCCTGGCCAGGGCGATCGAGGTGCGGTAGGCCGTGTGGCAGATCGCCTGCATGATATTGGCCGCAAGCTGGCGCGCCGGTTCCTCGTCGTAGCGCAGACCGAGCATGATGAGCGTGTCCGCCAGACCCGTGAATCCCAGGCCGATGCGCCGCGTGCCGCGCGCCTGCGCCGCTTGCTTTTCCAGCGGGAACAGCGAGGCGTCGATGACGTTGTCCATCATGCGCGTGGCGACGGCGGCGGTATTCCGGATGCCATCGAGGTCCAGTCGGGCCTTGTCACGGAAGGGGTCGTGGACGAACGCGGTCAGGTTGATGGAACCGAGATCGCAGGCGCCGTAGGGCGGCAACGGAATTTCGCCACAGGGATTGCTGGAGCTGATGTGCTCGCGGTACCAGAGATTGTTGAACTGGTTGATGCGGTCGATGAACAGCACGCCCGGCTCGGCGTATTCGTAGGTGGCGCGCATGAGCCGGTCCCACAGGGCGCGGGCGCGCACCCGCCGGTACACGCGGCAGCGCAGCGGCGCGGATTGGCCCGACCAGGGCCGCATCACGGTTTCGACTCCCGCGGCGGCGCCGTCCTCGGCGGGGAAGACAAGCGCCCAGTCGTCGTCCCGGCGCACGGCGTCCATGAAGGCGTCCGTGACCAGCACGGATAGATTGAAATGCCGCAGTACATGGCTGTCGCGCTTGGCGTCGATGAAGGCCTCGATGTCGGGATGGTCGCAGCGCAGCGTCGCCATCATCGCGCCGCGCCGCGCGCCGGTGGAAAGCAGCGTGGCGCACATGGCGTCCCAGATCTGCATGAACGACACCGGCCCCGAGGCCACGGTGCCGACGCTTTTTGCCTGCGCGCCCTGGGGCCGCAGCGTGGAGAAGTCGTAACCCACGCCGCCGCCCTGCTGCATGGTGAGCGCGCCCTCTTTCAGGCCGTCGAAGATGCCGTCCATCGAATCTTCGATGGTGCCCATGACGAAGCAGTTGAACAGCGTCACGCGCCGGCCGGTGCCGGCGCCGGCCTGGATGCGTCCGCCGGGGAGGAATCTGAAATCGCGCAGGGCTTCGTAAAAACGCTGTTCCCACTGCGACCAGTTGTCCTTTTCCACCCCCGCCAATGTGCGTGCGATGCGCCGCCAGCTGTCGTCGATGGTTTCGTCATGCACGACATCGCCGTCGCGGAAGCGGTATTTGCTGTCCCAGATATGACGGGAAATCTCGGTGATGAAAGGGTCGTCAGCCATGGCTCGTCAATTTTGTATGACTCCGCGGTCCACCGCCACTGCCAGTTCGCGCAGCGCCGGTGCGACGGTGACGGGGTAGGGCGGCGCGTCCTCGAGTTCGCGCAAACGGCGCGGCAGCCGCTGGAGTTGCTCCACCGCGCGCCGGCGGATGTCCTCGAGTGTTTCCGGCGCATGCACGCGCTTGCCGTTGCACATCATCGGCCGGATCAGGGCCTCTCCCGGTTGCCGATCGGTTTCGAGCGTGATCACGTCGCCGGTCATGACGCCGCTGGCGTCATAGGCGCGATACACCTGCTTGCGCCCCGGCCAGGTGGCCTTGCCTTCGGAGCGCTTGCGCCGCGCGCGCCCGGCGTATTCCTGCAGCTTGTACGCACAGTCGAGGTATGGCGCATCGGCTGAGGTGACCATGCTCGTGCCCACCCCGAAGCCGTCAATCGGTGCGCCTTGTGACAGCAGGTTCCGCAGCGCATATTCATCGAGGCTGCCACTCGAGAAGATGCCGATCTCCTTGAGACCTGCATCGTCCAGAATCCGGCGCACGTTGTGGGCGTGGAGGGCGAGATCGCCGCTGTCGATACGGACCGCCTTGACGGTAATGCCGGCTGTCTTCAGTCGCGGCGCCAGCTGCGCCACCTTGTGTGCCGCGGCCTCCGTGTCATACGTGTCGATAAGCAGCGTCACGTTCTCCGGTTGCGCGCGGGCAAAATGCTCGAAAGCATGCTCCTCGGAGTCATGTGCCTCGATAAACGAATGTGCCATGGTGCCGAAGGTGGGAATGCCGAATTCGGCGCCGGCGAGAACATGGGAAGTGCCATCGAACCCGGCGATATAACTGGCGCGCGCGGCGAATAGCGCTGCTTCGGCTCCGTGCGCGCGCCGCATGCCGAAGTCCACGAGCAGCTTCCCGGGGGCGGTCAACATCACGCGCGCGGCTTTCGAAGCCACCAGCGTCTGGAAGTGCAGCAGGTTGATCAGCCGGCTTTCGACGAGCTGCGCCTGGGCGATGGGTGCCGTCACGCGCAGAATCGGTTCGTCGGCGAAGAACAACGTGCCTTCCGGCATGGCATGCACGTCGCCGGTGAAGCGCAGTTTGGCGAGTTGATCGGGAAAGTCCTGGCTGAAGCGCCCGCTGTTCCGCACCCAATCGAGTTCGTCCCCGGTGAAGCGCAGGTTTTCGAGGAATTGCAGCACCTGCTCGAGCCCGGCCGCCATCAGAAAATTGCGGTTCCGCGGCAACCGCCGGACAAAAAACTCGAAGACGGCGATATCGTTCATCCCCTGCGCGAAATACGCCTGCAGCATGGTGAGCTGGTACAGGTCGGTGAGCAGGGGACTTTTCCGGGGTTCGATCATGTGCCGAGGGCCGCCAGGGTAATGGGTTTCGCGCCGAGGTGCTGCATTTCCGCTTCGGCCTTGGGTCCGTCGTCGGGATTTACATTGACCGCGCGGATGGCGTCGGTGAGCAGGTACACCTCGTGGCCGAGGCTACGTGCGTCGCGCACCGTGTTCAGCACGCAGTAATCGGTGGCCAGTCCGCCGATGAACAATCGTTTTATTTTCCGCGAGCGCAGGCGCGTGCCGAGATCGGTGCCTTCGAACCCGGAGTAGGCGTCCTTGTCCGGCTGGGTCGCTTTGGAGATGACGAGGGTGCCGGAAGGAAACCTCAGCCGGGCGGCAAATTGCGCGCCGGGGGATTCCGCGACGCAGTGCGGCGGCCAGGGACCGCCCTGGGCCTTGAACGAACAGTGATTTGCCGGATGCCAGTCGCGCGTGGCATAGACGGGCAATTCGCGCGCGGAAAATTCAGCGAGATAGCGGTTCAACACCGGTACGACGGCATCCCCATCCGGAACGGCAAGACTTCCGCCGGGCAGAAAGTCGTTCTGCACGTCAACCACGATGAGTGCATCGCCGTATTGCAGTTCGATCGGTTCGGTCATGACGGCATCTTTTGCTCTTGATGTCTCGCCGAATTGAGCCGCACGGTATTGGTGTCGGCTCCCATTCGACGGTCAGATCATTGTACGCTTAAGCATCGGCATGAGGAGCTTGAGCGACCGGGTATTGAGTACGTCTTTTCTCTCCAGCCAGCCACGCCGTGCCTGGCCGACGCCATAAACGAGGTTATCGAAGTCCTGGGTGCTGTGGGCATCGGAGCTGATGGCCACGAGCACCGCTTCGTCCCGCGCCATCTGGCAGTAGATGTCCAGGAGATCCAGTCGTTCCGGGTGCGCATTGAGTTCGAGAAAGCAGCCGCGCTCACGCGCCCGGCGGATGATCTTGAGCATGTCCACGTCGTACGGCTCGCGCGTATCCAGCAAGCGGCCCGTCGGGTGGGCGAGGATGGTGAAATGCGGATGATCCATGGCGCGCAGGATGCGTTCGGTCTGTTTGGCGCGCGCGAGATTGAACTTGCTGTGCACCGCGCCGACCACGAGATCGCACTCGGACAGGACGTCATCCGGCAGATCGAGATGACCGTCCTCGAGGATGTCCACTTCGATGCTTTTTAACAGGGTGATGTTCTTGAGCTGGCCATTCAGTTTGTCGATCTCGTTCATCTGCTTGCGCAACTGCTGCGGATCGAGCCCGTGCGCCACGGTGAGGCGGCGCGAGTGTTCGGTGACGGCGAGGTATTCAAAGCCATGCCGGCGCGCGGCGTCGGCCATCTCGCGCAGCGTATGGTGCCCATCGGTGGCCTTGGTGTGGGCGTGGAGGTCGCCCTTGAGGTCGGCGAATTCCACCAGTTTCGGAAGCTTGCCGGCACGCGCGGCTTCGATCTCGCCGCGGTTTTCGCGCAGTTCGGGCGGAATCCACGGCAGGCCCACCGAGCGATACACGGATTCTTCCGTATCGCCCGTGATTCGCTTTTCACCCTTGAATACGCCGTATTCGCTGATCTTGAGCTTGCGCTCCTGGGCCAGGCGGCGAATCTCGATGTTGTGCGCCTTGGAGCCGGTGAAGTACTGCAACGCGGCGCCAAAGCAATCCTCGTTCACGACCCGCACATCCACCTGCAGTCCGGACTTGAGAATCACCGTGGCGCGCGTGGAACCTTTGGCCATCACGTCCTTGACCTCGTCGTAGGCGACGAAGCGGTCCATCACGTTTTCCGTGTGACCGGCTGTCACCAGAATATCGATATCGCCCACGGTCTCCTTGAAGCGGCGGTAGGAGCCGGCGAGCACCGCCTGTTTCACGCCGGAAATATTTTCGAGATATTTCCTCAACGGTTCGGCGTACTGCGCCGCCACGGCCAGCTTGAAGCGGGCCTGCTTTTCGACATGCGCGGAGATCGCCTCCAGGATGGTTTGTTCGGTTTTCTCGCCGAAACCGGGAAGCTTGCGGATACGCCCGTCGCGCGCCGCGCGCGCCAGTTGCTCGAGCGTATGCACGTCGAGCTCGTGGTACAGCGCACGCACGCGTTTGGGCCCGAGGCCCGGAATTTTAAGCAGCTCGGTGATGGTCGGCGGAGTTTTCTTGCGCAGCTTCTCCAGGAACTGGCACTTGCCGGTCTCGACGATCTCCTGAATCTTGGCGGCGAGGTCATCGCCGATGCCGGGCAGTTCGGTCAGGTCCTCGCCCCCGGCCACCATGTCTGATGCCGCCACGCCCATTCCCTGCAGCTGGCGGGCGGCGTTGCGATAAGCGCGCACGCGGAACGGATTCGCGTTTTCGATCTCCAGGAGATCAGCGATCTCCTCGAAGATATTGGCAATGTCGGCGTTGTGGACCGGCATGATCAGTTCCTCCCCACCAGCGCGATCAGCTCCAGGGCATTGCGCGGCGCGGCGCCGAGGGCGTCGTTGTCGAAGTAAACGTGGACGTCACGGCCTTCCCTGAGCCAGCGACGGATGCGTTTGGCCCACTGTCCCAGATCCTTCGTGCTGTAAGCCGAGGCATAGGTGACGGCGTGTCCGTGCAACCGGACATACACCATGTCGGTGGTCACGACATTCCATAGCGGCCAGTCGGCGGCATCCGATTGGCATACGGCCAGACGATGCGCGTGCAGACACTCGGCGACTTCCGTGTCGAACCAGGAGCCGTGGCGGAATTCGATGGCATGCCGCACGGAGCGCCAGCTTTTGAGGGCGCGCGCGAAGCCCTGCAGCCGCTCCATGTTTTTATGGAATCGCCCGGGCAACTGCCAGACCACGACGGCGAGCTTGTTTCCCAGTCCTTTGGCGCGATCGCGTTCGAGACGGATGGCGGGCAGCGGATCGGCGAGCTTCTTGTTGTGCGTCACGAACCGGTTGCCCTTGATGACGAAGCGGAAATCGGCCGGCGTCTCGTCACGCCAGCGACGGAATGTTTCTTTGCTTTGCAGGCGGTAGAAAGTGGCGTTGACCTCGATGCCCGTGAAACGCCCGGCGCAGAACCGAAGCCAGTTCTTGCGGGGAATGCCACGATAGAAGTCGTCGCGCCACGAATCGTAATTCCAACCGCTGGTGCCGATGCAGGCGCGGCCAGCCATGGCATCATCCCTTGATGCAGACGAGCGGTTCCAGCCGCGCCACCTTGTGCGCCAGGCCGGCGGCATCGGCGGCGTCCACGACGGCGGACACGTCCTTGTAGGCGCCCGGCGCCTCCTCGGCCACGCCGCGTCCGGACGGACTGCGAATCAGGATCCCGCGCGCGGCCAATTCGTCAATCACCTGCCGCCCCTTCCAGGTCTTGTACGCCTGGTGCCGGCTCATGGCGCGTCCGGCGCCATGGCAGGCGGAACTGAATGACAGCGCTTCGCCTTCCCTGGCGCCGGCAAGTATATAGGAGCCGGTGCCCATCGAGCCGCCGATCAGCACTGGCTGGCCCACGCTGCGCAGTGCCGCGGGTATATCCGGATGACCCGGGCCGAAGGCGCGCGTCGCGCCCTTGCGGTGCACGTAGAGTTTGCGCGGCTTACCGTCCACGACATGCTCTTCGACCTTGCAGGTGTTGTGCGAGACATCGTAAAGCAGCGGCAGGCGCGCCTTGGGCAATACCATGGCGAAGGCATCGCGCACGAGATGGGTCAGGATCTGGCGGTTGGCGAAAGCGCAGTTGATCGCGGCGCGCATCGCGCCGAGATAATCCTCGCCGAGCGGGGAGTTGATCGGCGCACAGGCGAGTTCGCGGTCGGGGAGCATGATGCCGTAGCCCGAGGCGGCGATCACCATTGCCTTCAGGAACTCGGTGCCGATCTGATGCCCGAGGCCGCGCGAACCGCAGTGAATGCTGACGACGACGTCGTTTTCGCGAATACCAAAGGCCTGCGCCGCTTTGACGTCGAAGACCTTCACGACCTTCTGCACCTCGAGATAATGATTCCCGCTGCCGAGCGTCCCCATCTCGTCACGCTGGCGTTTCTTCGCATGCTCGGACACGCACTCCGGACGCGCGCCGCGCATCTGGCCGTGCTCCTCGATGTGTTCGAGATCCGCCGCGCTCCCGTGACCGCGTTTCACGGCCCAGGCCGCGCCGCCCGTAAGCATGGCATCCATCTCGGACTGATTCAGACGGATGGCGCCGGTGCTGCCGAGGCCGGCGGGAATTTCCCTATATAAGGTGTCGGCCAGCGCTTTCTGAACCGCGATGACATCCTCGGAGTTCAATCCGGTGTGCAGGCAACGCACGCCACAGGAGATGTCGAAGCCCACGCCGCCCGCCGACACTACGCCGCCATCCTCCGGATCGAAGGCGGCCACGCCGCCGATGGGAAAGCCGTAGCCCCAATGCGCGTCGGGCATGGCATAGGAGGCCTTGACGATGCCGGGCAGAGTGGCGACGTTGCACACCTGCTCATAGACCTTGTGGTCCATCGCGCGGATCAGGGCTTCGTCGGCGTAGATCACCGCCGGCACGCGCATGGCGCCGTGGGGGGCGATCTCCCATTCGTAATCGGTGTGACGGGCAAAGAGCGCGATATCCATGGCGGCATCACTCCCGGCTAAACGTCAACGACACACTGGGCAACCCATTCACCGCTGCTCTCTTGCGCGACCCGCAGTGCGGTGTAGGTCGCGCCCTTGATCTCGACCGCCAGTTGATGTTTGTCGGTATCCATCGGTTCGCCCCAAACGCTGGCGACAAGTTGGTGTTCCTTGATATGAACCTCGAAGCGGCTGAATAGCCATTTGCGCGTGGCCATCTCGTAAATGAGCGCATTGAGCCAGTCCACCAGCAGCAGTTCATCGTCCGGCGCCGTACAGGCGATTTCCACTCTTTCGACGGCGGATATTTTTGCGGGATCGGTAATCACGGCGGACATGGCGATAGCCGCCTGCTCGAAAGCCTCTTCCTTGGAATTACCAATCCCGCGCACGCCCATATCGGCCTCGTGTGGAAAATGTTCCCAGCGTTTCTTGTTCATGGCCTGGAACAGGCTGCATTAATGGTTTTTTTGGAAGCGGCGCATGATTTCGACGACCGTCGCTTCATCCACGTCCGTCCACTGCTCGTAAGCATCGGCGACGGCAAAACTCATTCCTTCACGGATATTCGGACAATACAGCGAGTCCACTTCGGCGGCAATTCGTGCGGCGGCGTTTGCATGTCCTGTCGGAATCGCGACAATGATTTTATCCGCTGCAAGATGACGTATCGCTTCCACCGCGGTGAGCAGGGTAAATCCGGAAGCAAGACCATCGTCAATCAGAATTATGGTACGGTGTCTGAGATCCGGTAGATAAGGATCCCCGCGCAACTGACGCAGACGGCGCTCCACTTTTTCTTTTGTGCGGGTGATGCCGTCCTGCACCGCTTCCGGCCGCAATCCCAGAACCGCGATCAGTTCCCGATTCAGCCGCACCGCGCCATCGAAGGCCACCGCGCCGTATCCCGATTCCGTGCTCCAGGGCAAGGTGATCTTGCTGACGACAGCGAGATCGAGCGGCAGACTGAGTTGTTTCGCCACCTCCGACGCCACCGGTACGCCACCGGCCGGAATCGCGAGGATCAGTGCGTCTGTTCCGCGTAACGCACCCAGCATCCTGGCCAGCACATCCCCGGCGTGTGTACGGTCGCGGAATACCTGCCCGCGATTACGCATTTCGGGAAGATCGAAAATTTTTCCCGCGGTGTCTGACATGAACAGATATATATCACCGTTATCCCCGCGGAAACATGACGGCCGTCAAACCGCGACCCCGTCGCGCTGGACCGGTGGGGGAATCAGGCGGCGAAATTCGCCAGGCGCACCGGCAGTCGTCGCGCGCCCCAGTTGCCGTGTTTGGCCTCGAACACACCGGCGCAGGCGGTGCCGCAGGCCATGCACTTGCCGTCTTTATCGAGATTCCAGGCGGTGAGATTGTACCAGTCGCGCCCGATGACCTTGGCACCGCAGTGATGGCAATAGGTCGAATCGCCCGCTTCGTTGTGCACGTTGCCGGTATAGGCATAGCGCACGCCGTTTTTCATCGCGATCCTGCGCGCGTTGATGAGTGTGGCCGGCGGTGTCGCCGGGATGTCGCGCATCTTCCAGTCCGGGTGAAACGCGGTGAAGTGCATCGGCACGTCGGGCCCAAGATTTTCCGCCACCCATTGCGTCATTTCCTCGATCTCCTTCTCCGAGTCATTGAGGCCGGGAATGAGCAGGGTGGTGATCTCGAACCATACCTTGGTTTCGTGCTTGAGGTACTTGAGTGTGTCGAGCACGGGCTGCAGATGCGAGCCGGTCACCTTCCAGTAGAAATCCTCGGTGAAGGCTTTTAAGTCCACGTTGGCCGCGTCCATGTATTGGTAAAACTCGCGCCGCGGCTCGTCGCACATGTACCCCGCGGTCACCGCGACGGATTTAATGCCGAGTTCGCGGCAGGCCTTGGCGACATCAATCGCATACTCCATGAAGATCGTCGGATCGTTATAGGTATAAGCCACGCTGCGGCAATCGAGTTTTTGGGCCGCGTGCGCGATGGTCTCGGGCGAAGCCTGATCCATCAGCGTGTCGAGTTCGCGCGACTTGCTGATGTCCCAGTTCTGGCAGAACTTGCAGGCCAGGTTGCAGCCGGCGGTGCCGAAGGAAAGGACCGGGGTGCCGGGGAGAAAATGATTGAGCGGTTTCTTCTCGATCGGGTCCACGCAATAGCCGCTGGAGCGGCCATAGGTGGTCAGCACAATCTGACCGTTATGGTTGCCGCGCACGAAACACAGGCCGCGCTGGCCCTCGTGCAGCTTGCAGTAACGCGGGCACACGTCGCACTGCACCCGCCCGTCGTCGAGCATGTGCCAGTAACGGGTCGGGACCACCGACGCCGAATCGAGAATTTCCGTTTCCATGAACAGTAAAAGTGCGCCAAGGATGGCGCGGTTACGAACCTAAGGATGGAAATGCGGCCTTGAGCCGGTCAAATCAATATTCATACTACGCCTGCGCGGTTTTACTTGAAAATAGCGCCGGGCGGGCACATTGTAGTAACAAGTTTCCAGTGGAAAAGCTCATGGTCAATGTGCGAAATCCGGCGGTGGCCGGCCTGTTTTACCCCGTAGATCCGCGTGAATTGCGCGCGATGATCACGGATTTTCTCGGCGCGGTGCCAGCGGCCGGGATCGTACCCAAGGCCATCATCGCGCCCCATGCAGGCTATATCTATTCCGGCCCGGTCGCGGCGTCGGCTTATGCGCGGCTCAAGCCCGCGCGCGGCCATATCACGCGCGTGGTGCTGCTCGGTCCCGCGCACCGTGTCGGGTTTCACGGGTTGGCGCTCCCGAGCGCTGATTATTTCATGACTCCCTTGGGCCGCATTGCGGTGGATCAGGAGGCGGTCAAAAAAATATCCCTTCTCCCTCACGTGCGCGTGATGGACGCCGCCCACGCGCAGGAACACAGCCTCGAGGTGCATCTGCCGTTCCTCCAGGAAGCACTGGGTGAGTTCAGCCTGGTGCCGCTGGTGGTGGGCGACGCCGGACCCGAGGAAGTCGGCGAGGTGCTCGATCTTCTCTGGGGCGGTCCGGAAACCCTGATCGTCATCAGCTCGGACTTGAGCCACTACCACGATTACAAAACCGCGCAGAAGCTCGACCGCGCGACCTCGCAGGCGATAGAAAAACTGCGGCCGGAAGACATCGATTACGATCACGCCTGTGGACGCAACCCCGTCAACGGCCTGTTGCACGTGGCGCGCCGGCTTGGCCTCAAGGCGAAGACCGTCGATCTGCGCAATTCCGGCGACACCGCCGGTTCGCATGAGCGGGTAGTCGGCTATGGTGCTTATGTCTTTGAGTAACATTCCGTCCGTCCTCACGCCATCGCACAAACAGCAGCTTCTGCAATTGGCGGGGGATTCGATCAAGAAAGGCTTGTGCGGCGAGACGCTTGCGGTTCGCGCGACCGATTATCCGGAGCCGTTACGTGGTTTGCGTGCCACGTTTGTCACGTTGCATGTCGATGAAAAGCTGCGCGGCTGCATCGGCACGATCGAGGCGCGCCGGACGCTGGTCGAAGACGTGGTGAGCAACGCCTACGGCGCGGCGTTCCGCGACACGCGCTTTTCCGCGCTCACGTGGACGGAGTTTGAGCGCCTCGACATCCACATCTCCATATTAAGCCTGCCCGAGCCAGTGCAGTTTTCTTCCGAAGCGGATCTGCTGGCGCAGTTGCGTCCGCAGGTGGACGGGCTGATCATCGAGGAGGGCTTCTACCGCGGCACGTTTCTGCCCTCGGTGTGGGAACAGCTGCCCGAGCCGCGCGAATTCCTGCGCCACCTCAAACACAAGGCCGGCCTGCCTCCGGACTACTGGTCAAGCCGCATTCGTGTGCAGCGTTACACGACGGAGTCCATTCCTTAAGAGAAGTTCGGATTAATCAGCCCGTTCGCCCTGAGCCTGTCGAAGGGTGAACGGGCAATGCCCCGAACGAGCGGCATTTCAAGTCCGTTCATGGTTCGACAAGCTCACCACGAACGGACTTGATCAGGGCGTTCCTTAACACGCGCGATATTGATCCTTATCAAGGACGGATCGCGGGAAGGGAATAGTCTGTTCTTCCCTCCAAGACAGAGTGGAACTTGCCATGCGCTTCCGCGACCGGGCCGACGCGGGCAAGAAGCTCGCGCAGGCACTGAAAAAATATCAGGGCCAGGACGGCGTGGTTTATGCCCTGCCACGCGGCGGCGTGGTGCTGGGCGCGGAAGTGGCGCGCGCGCTGGGCATGCCGCTCGATCTCCTCATCCCCCGGAAAATCGGTCACCCGCTGCAACCCGAATATGCCATCTGCGCCGTCGTGGAAAGCGGCGAGATGGTGTGCAACCAGCGGGAGGTCGCGCGCGTGGATCCACAATGGTTCCGGCAGGAGGTTGAATCCGAGCGCAACGAAGCGCGCCGCCGCCGCGAGCTGTATCTGGGCGGCCGCGCACCGGCGCCGGTGGAAGGAAAGACGGCGATCATCGTGGACGATGGCATTGCCACGGGTCTTACCATGGAAGTCTCCATCCGCGACGCCCGGCGCCGCAAGCCGGCGCATCTGGTGGTGGCGGTACCGGTCGCGCCGCCTGACACCGTGGAGCGGCTTTCGCGCGAAGTGGATGAGTTCGTGGTGCTGGACCCTTCTCCTTATTATCTTGGCGCGGTCGGCGCCTATTACGACCAATTCCTCCAGGTGACCGACGAAGAAGTGGTTGCGCTGCTGCGTTTGGCGGCGCCGGAAGGGCGGGTGAAGGAACATGGCCGCCCGTGACCGTGAACAGCCGGTCAGAATCCCGATGGATGCCGATGTCCATGAAGGCGCGCTCATCGTGCCGCCCGGTGCCAAAGGCCTGGTGCTGTTTGCGCACGGGAGTGGCAGCGGCCGCCTGAGCCCGCGTAACAACTATGTCGCCAGCGTGTTGCGTGACAGCGGCGTGGCGACACTGTTGTTCGACCTGCTGACCGAGAATGAAGACCGGATCTATGAGAATCGCTTCGACATCGATCTGCTCACGCAGCGTTTGCAACTCGCCACGGAATGGGTAAAACAGCAGGCGGCAACGCGCCATCTTGCGATCGGCTATTTCGGCGCCAGCACCGGCGCGGCGGCGGCGCTCAAGGCGGCCGCGGCGCTGGGACCGGCGATCCGCGCCGTGGTGTCGCGTGGCGGACGCCCCGATCTGGCGCTTGACGATCTTCCGCGTGTGCAGGCGCCGACGCTGCTGATCGTGGGCGGGAACGATGACGTGGTGATCGAACTCAACCGCCAGGCGTACCGTGAGCTGCGCGCCGAAAAGGAATTAAAGATCATCCCCGGCGCCACCCACCTGTTCGAAGAACCCGGAACGCTGGAACAGGTCGCTAGCGCCGCGGCCCACTGGTTCCAGCGGCATCTGGCCGGAAAGAGAACCGAACCATGAAGCCGCTGTCCCGGCGCGAAACGGTTCTGGATCAGGAGACCAAGGTTGCGCTTCTACGGCAGCCGCAAACCTATCCGGAGAAACCGGCTCGCATCGAAGCGGTGGAAACCCACATGTCGTGGGTTTTCCTGACGCCGCACCATGCCTTCAAGCTCAAGAAGCCGGTGCGCTACGATTATCTCGATTTCAGCACGCTCGCGGCGCGCAAAAAGAATTGCGAAGAGGAAGTGCGGTTGAACCAGCGCCTCGCACCCGGCGTGTACCGGGGGGTAGTGGCGCTCACGATGGATGCCCGGGGAGAGGTGCAGATCGAGGGGCAGGGCGAGGTTGTTGACTGGCTCGTGAAGATGCGCCGGTTGCCGGCGGAGCGGATGCTGGATTACCTGATCCGGCATCAGGCGCTTGAGCCCGTGGAGTTGCATGCAGTTGCAGAAATACTCGCCCATTTTTACCGGGAAAGCGCTGCGCTCAGGATCGGCGGCGATGAATACCGCAAACAGTATGAGCGCAATGTCCGCGCCAATTATGACGTGCTGGCCAATCAGGTTTACGAACTGCCCGCTGCATTGGTCGAGGCCGTGCATGAGGCGCAGAATGAATTCCTGCAACGCGCACCGGAGCTGTTCGACCGCCGCGCCATGGAAGGGAGAGTTGTCGAAGGGCACGGCGATCTGCGCCCGGAGCATGTCTGCCTTGAATCTCCCCCGGTGATCTTCGACCGCCTGGAATTCAACCGCTCCTTCCGCATTATCGATCCAGCGGATGAGCTCGCATTCCTCACCATGGAGTGTGAACGTCTGGGCGCGCCGAAAATCGAGGAGGAATT
>JBBTKS010000049.1:0-1808 GCA_038058885.1 Pseudomonadota bacterium | reverse complement strand
TCAGTCAGGTTTCTTTCTGTCAGTTGCATAGGCGGCTCCTCAGTTCACGCGCACAAAAGGGTAACGCGCGCGGTCTTCCCGTTTCCACAGCGACAGACCGGCCCACGGTCCGATCGTTTCCACCGCGATCACCGCATCGGGATCCGCGAAGCGGATTTTCCCCGGCGCGTCGGTTCGGGCGAGCTGTTCCAGCAGAAAGGCATCCAGCAGCTGCTCTTCATGCTGGCTGCCCAGCTTCTGGTGAAAACCGCGGCGGTGCATGCGGACATAAAACGTCTTGCCGAGAAGGTCGGGAACAAAACCGGCGGCGGCCTCCCTGGCGCGGGCCTCGAATTCCTCCGCCGACTGGAAGGCGAAGCAGCGGGTCGCCGGGATCGCGCGCGCCAGACAGCGGGCCAGCGCGGGATCCTGTTCCGTCGTTTTTCGCAGGGCGTCGAGAAAACCCTGAACGTCTTCGACCTTGAGCGCGAATACATTGTAATAGTCCGTGTGATCCACCCTGCCGAAGGTCTGGAGCAGTTTGTGCGCCAGCTTGTAGCAATCCTCGCGAATGCTTACCACCACATTCCAGTCGAGCATGTCCCACCTCCACCCTGACGGGCCGGCGACATGAGGTTATGGATCCGGCACGAATCAACTTGAAATGGCATTGCGCCCATCGGCGGTTGTCATGGTTGTTTCACCATTGCCGTTATCGATGTGGTACCGTAAACATGCTCCGGGTTATCGGGCGCGGCTTTGATGCAGATCAAAGCTTCGTTTTGCAGCGGGAAAACGTGATGCAGGAGATAACCGCCATGGGTGAACAGGATTTAAAACGGCGCCTCGCCGAGGCCGTGCGCGAGGCCTGTCTGAAGGCCGCGCGAGACGCCTATGAAAACGCCGGCATCAGCGGCCTGTGCGAGGAAGGGCGGCGGGAATGCGCGGTAGATGCCATACGCTCACTGGATATAGAGGCTGTTATCGCCGCGTTACCGAAAAATTAAATGTAGGGTGAGCATTGCCCACCCTACATTTTTTTATTCTCCGCGTCCTCTGCGGTGAAATAATATTTATGGAATCTCCACCGCCCGCAGTTTCTCCGCCGCCGCTTCCGGCGCCACGGTGTTGACGAACAGCCCCGAGCCGAGCTCGAAACCGGACGGGATGCTGGTGCGCGGGGTGATCTCGATGTGCCAGTGATAACTCGCCGCGCAATCTTCGAAATCCACGTCATGCGGTAGCGAATGCAGGAAGTAATTGTACTGTGTGCCGCCGAGCACGGCGTCGAGCCGCGCCATGGTGCGGCGCATCACGCGCGCGAGGTCGGCCAGGTCCTGCTTCGAGATGCGCAGGAAATCGCTCTGATGCTCGAGCGGCAGGATATGCACCTCCCACTCGTAACGGCTGGCGAACGGTTTGATGGCGATGAACTTGCCCACGCGCTCGATCACGTACTGGCCGACGCTGATTTTTCGCCGGATTTCGCCCGATTCGCGGTCGTAGATGGTCGCCTCGAAGGTCAGCGCCTCGTCAATCAGTGAACAGAAAATACAGTGATGGTTCTTGCGGTAGAAAGCGCGGCTGTTCGTGACCTCCGCCTGCACGTTGTCGGGAATGACCGGCATGGCGATCACCTGGCTGTGGGTGTGCGCAATCGAGGCGCCGGCGGCCGGGCCGAAGTTCTTGAACACCAGCACGTAACGCAGCCGCTTGTTGGACCGATAAAGCTGCTCCATGCGGTCGCGGTAAACGGAGAACAGCAGCGCCAGATGCGGCGCCCTTTTCGAGGCGGAACCGGAACTTGTCGCGCGTTCCGGTCGAGTACA
>JBBTKS010000048.1:0-2131 GCA_038058885.1 Pseudomonadota bacterium | reverse complement strand
TCGGTGGACACCGGCATGGGACTGGAGCGCATCGCGGCGGTGCAGCAGGGCGTGCACAGCAATTACCAGATCGACCTGTTCCAGCATCTGATCCACGCGGTCGCCGAGGTTACCGGCGCTTCCGAGCGCCAGAATCACTCGCTCAACGTCGTTGCCGATCACATACGCGCGGTGGCGTTTCTCATCACCGACGGCGTGTTGCCCTCGAACGAAGGCCGGGGATACGTGCTGCGGCGCATCATCCGCCGCGCCATCCGCCACGGTCACCGCCTCGGTGCGCGTGAGACCTTTTTCTACAAGCTGGTCGCGCCGTTGTGTCAGCAGATGGGCGACGCCTATCCGGAATTGAACAGCGCGCGTTCGCAGATCGAGCGCGTGCTGCGCCAGGAAGAGGATCGTTTCAACGAAACCCTGGAACAGGGACTGAAGATTCTCGAAGAGGATGTCACCGCGCTCCAGGGCGACACCATTTCCGGAGCCACGATTTTCAAGCTCTACGATACCTACGGTTTCCCGGTGGACCTCACGCGCGACGTGGCCATGGAGCGTAACCTGAAAATCGACATGGCCGGGTTCGAGCGCGAAATGGAGGCGCAGCGCGAGCGCGCCCGGGCCGCCTCGACCTTCAAGTCGGCCGCGGTGGCGAACCTGGATGCGCGGCGCGATGCCGAAACCGTGTTTACCGGCTATGAATCCGTACGCGATCAGACGGTCGTGCGATCGATTCATGTGGGCGAGTCGCCGGCCGCGTCGATCAAGGCCGGACAGGAGGGCGTGATTTATCTCGACCGCACTCCGTTTTACTCGGAATCCGGCGGTCAGGCGGGCGACCAGGGCTGGCTGCGAACAACGGCGGCCACTTTCACCGTGCGGGATACGCAGAAGGGCCATGCGCATATCGGCGGGCTGGAAAAGGGCGAGATTCGTGTCGGGGATCGCGTCACCTGCGAAGTCGATGAGGCCAAGCGCGCCGCCACCGCCTGCAACCATTCGGCGACGCATCTGCTGCATGCGGCGCTGAAAAAAGTCCTGGGCGCGCACGTGCAGCAGAAAGGTTCGCTGGTCGAACCGGCGCGGCTGCGCTTCGATTTCGCCCACTTCGAACCGGTGACGCGCGAGCAGCTGGATGAAATCGAGCGGCTGGTCAACGATGAAATTCGCGCCAACGATCCGGTCGAGACACGCGTCATGCCGGTCGCCGATGCCATGGCCTCGGGCGCCATGGCGCTGTTCGGCGAAAAATACGGCGAGAAGGTGCGCGTCGTCGGCATGGGCGGATTCTCCACCGAGCTGTGCGGCGGTACTCACGTCAGCCGCACCGGCGATATCGGACTGCTCAAGATCCTGTCCGAAGGCGGTGTGGCCGCCGGCGTGCGGCGCATCGAGGCGGTGACCGGAGCGGGCGCGCTCGCTTACCTCGGCGAGCTCGAAGCCCAGTTGCAGAAGATCGCCGACCTTGTGCGCGGCAGCCGCGCGGAAGCGGCGGGGAAGGTGGAACAGCTCCAGGGTCGCATCAAGAGTCTGGAAAAGGAACTGGAACAATTGCGCGCCAAGCTCGCCACCGGCGGCTCCAAGGATCTCGCGGCCGAGGCCAAAGAGGTCAAGGGTATCAAGGTGCTCGCCGCCCAACTCGACGGGATGGACGCGAAGGGTCTGCGCGAGGCCCTGGACAAGCTGAAGGACAAACTGGCGCCGGCGGCTATCGTCCTGGCTTCGGTGATCGACGACAAGGTCACGCTGATTGCCGGCGTGACCAAGGATCTCGCGGGACGTCTGCATGCCGGCGAGCTGGTCAACCAGGTCGCCTCGGGCGTGGGCGGCAAGGGCGGCGGCCGGCCGGACATGGCGCAGGCGGGCGGCACCAATCCCGCCGGCCTGGGCGCGGCGCTCGAGGGCGTGCCGGCCTGGGTCGAGCGGCATTTAAAATAAGTCTTTTCACTAAGAGCGCCTAACAAAATAAGGTTCGCCCTTCGACAAGCTCAGGGCGAACGGTTTGTAAAAGCCGTTCGTGGTGAGCTTGTCGAACCATGAACGGCGCCCTCAGAAACGAGGGGTTTTCATTTTGTTAGGCGCTCTAAGTGAAACTGACCGCCGGAAGCCTGTGGCGGCCGTGCCCAGGCCTCGCGCCGGT
>JBBTKS010000047.1:0-3843 GCA_038058885.1 Pseudomonadota bacterium | reverse complement strand
GTTTCTGCGACAACCTCAACCTGGACGCCACCATCGAACCGACGCGGCATTGAGAAACCGGACCCCGAACCTCTTTTTACCCGCTGTTTATTTTGCGCTTCTCGATCAGTTCATGCACCAGCGGCGTGCAGATGATTTCCATGGCCAGCAGCATCTTGCCGCCGGGGATGACCATGGTGTTCGGACGTGACATGTACGAGTCCTGGATGCGCCGCAGCAGGTTCGGAAAATCGAATTTCTCCGGTTCGCGGAAACGGATGACCACGATGCTTTCCGCCAGTGCCGGC
This sequence comes from Pseudomonadota bacterium, assembly GCA_038058885.1. Classification (GTDB taxonomy): domain Bacteria; phylum Pseudomonadota; class Gammaproteobacteria; order Acidiferrobacterales; family Sulfurifustaceae; genus Sulfuricaulis. The sequence continues at coordinate 3,556 of JBBTKS010000047.1, read as the reverse complement.
ACGTCGCGGGCGATGAAGGGGTTGGAGGTATCCACGACCGGCACGCGCTGGAAATTGATGTCGGACAGGGAGAACTGCGGCGTGATGTAGTCCACGTAGTCGCGCAGGCGCCGCAGGATGGTGTTGGTGACCGCCTCCGGGGAATGGCCTTTGACGTTGGTGTCGCGGTGGATTTTCTGTATCCATTCGAGATTGGCGACCGGCACCACGCCGAGCAGCAGGTCCACGTACTGCGCCACGTCCACGCCGTTGTTGTCGTCGAGGGCGTTACGGCGTTCGATGACGTGGGGATTGTGCGACGGGCTCATCTTGCGGCGGGTCCAGGTGGTCGCGACCACCCCGCCGTGCATGCCTTCGTAGAACAGCAGGTTGGTGTCCACCGGGATCTGCCGCCAGGGAGTGAACGTGCCCGGCGGTAGTCCGAACTGTTCCTGCTCGCCCTCGGTCACGTAATGCCGCACCTCGCCGGTGCCGTGCTCGGAGTATTCCTTGAACAGCGCTTCGAGCCGGTCGAACTGGTTCAACTCCGGACCGAAATGGCTCAGGTTTTTTTTCTGGGCCTGCGCCTCCCGGATGAGGCGGTTCATTTCCTTGCCCTCGTAGCGCAGAAACGCGTTGCCTTCGACAAACGCCCCCGAAATTCTCTCACGCCGGAAAATGTCGTGAAACGCATGTCGCACCGTGGTGGTCCCGGCGCCGGAAGAGCCGGTCACCGCGACAATGGGAAATTTACTGGACATGGGATGCGCCCGTGTAATCCGCGAATGCCCCTATCTTTTGGCATTTGGGCGTGGCGGTCAACGGTTACGGCCAAATTCAGGTAACGACCCCTTCCTTTTGTGGCCCGGACGGCGAAAACTGGGGGGTTTGGTCCGGGAAATGGCGATGGACTGGCCAGACGCATGGTTGCAGGCGCCGTTGAAACGAATGGCAATCGCCGGCATGGGTTTTTTACGAATTTTGCTTTCCGTTGAATGTAGACACATGGTTTTTACGGAATATAAAAATTTTTTAATTGAAATCTGCCTCGACCGGCGTAGGGTAATTCGCGCATGAACATGCCAATGGAAGGAGGTTCATCATGTGTTATGAAAAATGGGATGAGAGCAAGCGAGTGACAGAGACGTTGGAGAAAGCCAGGAAGGAGGCGGACAGGGCGATTGAAAAAGCGAAGTCGGCCGCCCGGCCCGAGCGTCGGCCGGAAACGGAACCCCGGCCCACGGTGGAATCCGAAGAAACCGCCGCCTGAACGCTCGTACCGGTATCCGGAAATTCAAAACCCCGCGCTTGCGGGGTTTTTTGCAGGGGAGTTACTGACTCAGATATGACAGCTGGCGAGTCCGCGTTTCTCCAGGTAGCGCTGGTGATATTCCTCGGCCTTGTAAAACGGCACGGCCGGGACGATCTGCGTAACGACAGGATTGCGGAACTTGCCGGATTTATCGAGCCGTTCCCGGGCCGCGCGCGCCGCCGCTTCCTGCGCCGGCGAGTGAAAGAAAATCACCGAACGATATTGCGAACCGACGTCCGGTCCCTGACGGTTGGGCGTCGTGGGGTCGTGCAATTTCCAGAACGTCTCGAGCAATTGCTCATAGGGCAGCTGCGCGGGATCGAACGTGATTTCCACCACCTCGGCGTGGCCGGTGGTGTCGGTGCAGACGTCCTGGTATGTCGGATTGTCGGTTTTGCCGCCGCAGTAACCGACCAGGGTGGAGACGACGCCGGGAATGCTCCGGAAAGTCGCCTCCACGCCCCAAAAACATCCCGCGCCGAAAGTTGCTTTTTCCATGTTCCGCTCCGCGAAAATTTATGTTCTACACACTGACCGTCGCCAAAGCCTAACGTTCGCGGAAGGATATATAAAGAGCGCATCGGGGCGCGGCGCGAGTGAGTGCCGGCTTTAGCCTTGCTGGAGATGGGGATATTGGCCGCGACAGCGGTAAAAGCTGCCCCGAAACAAAAGATAATTGAGCCGGAAAGAAACCGGCTAGACGACCACGACCTGGCGCTGACCCTTGAGCTTGAGGTTGACCAGGGCCTCGTCGGCGCGACGCAGCATCTGCCGCGGCTCCTCGCCGGGCGAATAAAACGTGAGCACGCCGCCGAAGCCGGGCAGGGGATAGCTCCGGCCCTTGAAACTGAAATGCGATTCCGTGGCGCGCTTGCGCACCTTCTCCAGCGCGCGCATGGCGTCTTCGCGGTCGGTGTTGGGCAGCAGCACGGCGAACTCGTCCTTGTTGTAGTGCGCCACCATGTCGTAGCTGCGGAAGCCGCGCAGGATTTCGTTGGCGTAGAGTTGCCGTGCCGCGTTCGCGACCTCCTGCCCCTCGGGGTCATTGACGGATTCGGGACTGTCGATGTCGATCAGCGCCAGCGCCAGCGGATCGCCATGCCGCTTCACGCGTTCGACCTCGGATTCGATCTGTCGCAGCAGCACGTCACGCTTTGGCAGGCCGAGGGCTTTCTTGGGAGACTTCTCGCCGGTCCGGGCGCGCTTGCGCGCCTTGTTGAGATCGGTCCGCAGCTGCTCGCGCTCGGCCTCGATCATCCTGAGATAGGTATTGGCGTCCGACAGCTTTTGCGAAAGCGTCTCGCGTTCGCGCATCAGCTCGTCCATGCTGTTCGTCACCATCTGACGCAGCTGATTCAGGTTCTGGGCGGTACCCTCGCTGGCGGGACGGTGCGTTTCCGGCGCTTCCATCGCCGCTGCCGGTTTCGGTTCGAGCACGCCTTGGTTTTCCATGACCGCGTTCTCCGTGGAATGGGAGGTGAGTTTGGGATGGGGTATCAGTTTCGCCACCGGTTTCGCGGGCGATGTCGTCTTGGGTTCGGCCGCCGTGGGCACCGGACCGGGCGTGGCCGGTAATGGCTCAGGCGGCTTCACGGTTTTGACCGGAGCGGCGTGACCCGGCGGCAGATACAGGGACAGATGTTGCTGAATCAGCCGCGCCCGGACGCGGATCGGGGACGGTCGCGAACCGTCCTGGGCGAAGTCCAGCAGCAGGTCGTGCAGGTGGGCGATGCAGGAGCCGTTGACGTAACCGCGCTGGCGGCAGTGCAGGAGGGCGTTGTTGATCAAATGAAGCAGCGGAGCGCCGTCCGGATGGCTCTTGAGATGCTCCTGGTGCCGCGTCATGGCGCGTAACAGACCAGCGTCGACGGCAGGAAATTCACCGGCAGCCAATAATGTACTCCTGGGGGGTTCGGGGATTTTTTAACATCGCTTATTCAACATAATGTACCTGCTGACGCAAAAAATAACAATATATTGTGTTGCATCAGCATGAGGGGCTAACGCTCCTTCTTGAAGTGCCTCACCAGTCGATCCACCAGGGCGGGTTTGCCGAAGACCGATCCATAGACCCAGCCCAGCGACGGGACATCCCAGGTGCGGACCACGGTGAATTTGCCGCCGGCCTCCTCGATGAGTATCCGGCTCGCGGCGAAGTCCCAGATCGGGTTGCCGTAGTCGACCGTGGCGTCGGCCTGCCCCGTGACCGCGCAGGCGTGGGCGAAGCAGCTGCGGTAGATACGGTGGTTCGGATGCGCGCGGGTC
>JBBTKS010000046.1:0-1141 GCA_038058885.1 Pseudomonadota bacterium | reverse complement strand
CGCTCTACGATAGCACGGCTCAGCACCCTAAGGCCAACCAGCGAAATATATACTGGCTCTTCTCCTTGGTGAGTGGGTAAACGAAGCGAGAGAAACGGTATTTCTGGGGAATAGGGGTGTGAATTCTGCGTTCTACGGGGTCTGAAAATCTGGCATGATTGCCGGATGCAAAAACACCGACACCTATGGGACACCTACCGCTTCCCCGGCTTCCGGCCAACTCCAACGGTACAGGGCATCTTCGGTGACCCGAAGGCCCGCGTCGTCCACCTGTGCCGGCGGGGAAAAAAACGGCATGCGGAGCGTGCGGGCAGGTCGCTCGGTCCTGGTACGACCGCAAGACACGCCGCGTGCGCGACCTGCCCTGCGGGGACACGCGGGTCTACCTGGAGGTGGAGATTCGTCGCGTCGAGTGCAAGACGTGCGGCAAGGTGAAGCAGGAAACCTTGGACTGGCTGGCGGACAATCCGTTCTACACCAAACGCTTCGCCTTCTTCGTGGGACGGCGCTGCCGGAGCATGACGATCAAGGATGTCGCCGAGGAAACCCGGCTGGACTGGAAGACGATCAAAGACTTCGATGTGCAGTATATGCACGAGCAGTTGCGACGGGCGGGGAAGCCTGCGCCGAAGGTGGTCGGGATCGACGAGATCTCGATCCGCAAGGGGCACACGTACCGGATCGTGGTCAGCGACTTGGAACGACGGCGGCCGATCTGGTTCGGGGGCAAGGACCGCTCGGAAGCGAGCATGGACGAGTTCTACCAGTGGCTGGGCTTGTCAAAGAGCAAGAAGATACGGCTGGCGGTGATGGACATGTGGAAAGCGTTCCGCAACTCGACGCTCAAGCCGGAGCACGCGCCGCAAGCCGCCATCTTGTTCGACAAGTTCCATGTGCTGCGGCATCTCGGCGAGGCGTTGGACACGGTGCGCAAGGCCGAGTACTACCGGGTGACGGGGAAGGATCGGCGGTTCATCAAGGGCCAGAAGTACGCGCTACTCTCGCACCGGGAGAACCTGAAGCCGGATGGCCGGCGAAGCCTGCGGTTGCTGCTGAAGGCCAACAGGCGGTTGAACACGGCCTACCTCCTCAAGGAGGAGTTCGGGCAGCTCTGGGACTACGAGCGGGAAGGCTGGGCTCG
>JBBTKS010000045.1:0-2450 GCA_038058885.1 Pseudomonadota bacterium | reverse complement strand
TCGTTCGGCGCGCCGGGTTTCACCGCGGTACTCGGCCGGTGTCCGCGTGTCCACGAAGACCACATTCGGATCGTGCAGGTGACTCACGATGTAGTTCTTGTCCGCCACCGCTGTGTCGCGAAATTTCACCGTGCATTGACTTCGCGCCAGGCGAACCGCTTCAGAACTGACCGGATGCCGATCGTTGAGCCAGGCATGCAAGCCGCCGTTCAGCAGCGAGTAGTGTGAATGGCCGATAACATCCAGCGTCCAGAGCAGCCGCGAGGCGCGCCCACCGCCTTCGTCGTCGTAGGCCACCACATGTCTGTCCGCTGTCAGGCCGATGCCGCTGAATACTTCGGACAGCTGCGCTTCACCTGGCAGCATGCCCATGGCGGGCGGACGTGCCGCCACGATTTGCGCATAGTCGACATGTATCGCGCCCGGCACGTGGGTTTGTGCATAGGTTTCGGGCCGGCACATGTCGACGATCAACAGGTTTTCCGCGTCCAGATTTCTGACCAGCTCCGCCGGCTCGACGACCAGTGGCAGAAAAGGTGGGAGCATGATTCCTTTGTCGACGCGATGAACCAAATGGAGTAATGGGATATTCTAACGCCGACCGAAGGACACGGCGAGATAAGCGTGAGGTTTCCGTGGATCAAGAAAGCCGTTAAACTTGTCCGGTCATTCTTAACACCGGCTTATTCTTGTGGAAATATTCAAGATATTCACCGTCGAAGCGGCGCACCTTCTGCCGAATGTTCCGGAAAATCACAAATGCCGCCGGTTGCACGGCCATTCGTTCCGGATCGAGATACGCGTGACCGGGCCGGTGCAGGAGCAGGCGGGCTGGGTCATGGACTTCGCCGATATCACCCGGGCCTTCCAGCCGGTTTATGAACAGCTCGATCACCATTACCTGAACGAGATCGAAGGTCTGGAGAATCCCACGAGCGAGCGCCTGGCGCGATGGATCTGGCGCAAGCTCAAACCCGCGTTACCGCGGCTTTCCGAAGTCGTGGTGCGCGAGACTTGCACCGCCGGTTGCGTTTATCGCGGGGAAGACTGAACACGCATGGACATCCACCCGCGCGACGAATCTCCGGTGGTGATCGAAACCGGGCAGCGCCCGCTGGCCAGTGTCATCTGGTTGCACGGCCTGGGCGCCGACGGCCATGACTTTGAAGGTCTTGTCCCCGAGTTGCATCTGCCGGCGCAGCCCGCGCTGCGTTTCGTGTTCCCGCAGGCGCCGTTCCGGCCGGTGACCATTAACGACGGTTATATCATGCGCGCGTGGTATGACATCGCCATGACGGAACACGGTATTGAGCAGAACCCGGAGCATATCCGTGAGTCGCAAGAAATCCTTCAGGCGCTGATCGAGGAGCAAGTGCAGCGCGGCATTCCCGGCGAGAGGATTGTGCTCGCCGGATTTTCCCAGGGAGGGGCTGTTGCGCTGCACACCGGTCTGCGATATCCGAAGCCGTTGGCCGGTATCATGTCACTTTCAGCGCCGGTGCCGTTTGCCGAAAACCTGATGGCCGAGATTCATGCGGCCAATGCCGCGGTGCCGGTCTTCATGGCGCACGGCACGGACGACCGGATGGTCCCCTTTGCCGCCGCAGAGAAGGTCCACCGGCTCATGGAGGCGCGCGGGCTTTCCCCGGAATGGCGCGTTTATGCCACCGGACACTCCGTGGCCCCGGATGAAATCCGGGATATCGCCCGCTGGCTGGGGCAGGTACTCATGAAAGAAGCGAGGTGAAACGGGCCCGGCGAGGGCGGGTTTTGCGTGGCATGGTCGTGGTTTAGGCAATGTTCCGTGCCGTGGCTGTGCATTAGCCCCTGGGCTTCACACGGCGGAAAATCATCTAGACTTAAGGCTTAAGCGCCGCTTGGCAGCTATTTGACGGCGGCGCCAGCTTCTTAAGTAATCAGAACAGAGGAGAGCTGTTGTGGTCATATTAAAAGAATCGCCGCGTGACTGGGGCCTCGTTGCTGTTGTCATCCTCCTGAGTATCGGCGCCAATCTGCCCAGTGAATGGACGGATTGGATCAACTTCGACCGTCGCTACCTGCTCGGAGGCCTGATTGCGGTCGTGGCTGTCGCACTGGTCAGGTATCTCAAGTTCACTCTCATTCTCGTGATCGTGGCACTCGCCGCCGGCGCCAATGTGCCGACGGACATTGCCAAGGAATTCGGTTTCGACCCCCAGATCAGCATGCTGGGTCTGGTGGCCATGATCGTCATTTCGCTCAGCAATCGATTGCTCAAGTTACCGACGGGCCTCGAGAAGAGCGGTCGCTCCAAGACCGCGCACGGCGCGGCCGCGTTGTTCACCGCCATTCTCAAAGGTCGCATCGCGGTCGTGCAGTCGTTGTTGAACCAGGGCGTGAACGTGAATGTGCGGACCATCAGTGGCAAGACGCCGCTGATGGCGGCGGCTTACAAGGGTTACATCGATATT
>JBBTKS010000044.1:0-5002 GCA_038058885.1 Pseudomonadota bacterium | reverse complement strand
CCGTTATGCACGTGAATAATGAGATTGGCGTCATTCAGGATCTCGCTGCCATCGGAAAAATTACGCGCGAACGCGGCGTGCTGTTTCATTCGGATGCGGCGCAGAGCACGGGTAAAACGCCGATTGACGTGAATGCGATGAATCTGGACCTGATATCGCTGTCGGCGCACAAGACCTACGGACCCAAGGGTGTCGGTGCGCTGTATGTCCGGCGCAAACCGCGCGTGCGCCTCGAGGCTCAGACGCACGGTGGCGGGCATGAACGCGGCATGCGTTCAGGCACGCTGGCTACGCATCAATGTGTCGGCATGGGCGAAGCATTCCGTCTCGCCAAAGAGGAGATGTCTGCCGAAAATGAACGCATTCGCGGGCTTCGCAACCGGCTGCTGAACGCTCTCAAGGGCATGCCCGAGGTCTATGTCAACGGCGACCTGGAGCATCGTGTCGCCCACAATCTCAATATGAGTTTCAATTTTGTCGAAGGCGAGTCACTCATCATGGCGCTCAAGGACATCGCGGTTTCCTCGGGTTCGGCCTGCACTTCGGCCAGCCTGGAACCTTCCTACGTGCTGCGGGCGCTGGGGCGCAACGACGAGCTGGCGCACAGCTCGATTCGTTTCACCCTCGGGCGTTTCACCACCCAGGAAGAAATCGACTACGCCGCCATGCTGGTGAAGGAAAAAGTCGCGAAGTTGCGCGAGCTTTCGCCCCTGTGGGAGATGCATCAGGAAGGCGTTGACCTCAGCAAGGTGCAGTGGGCGGCGCATTGAGCAGAATGGCTATTTTCAGGAGACACAACCATGGCATACAGTGACAAGGTATTGGACCATTACGAGAATCCGCGCAACGTGGGCGTGCTGGACAAGGCCGACCCGAACGTGGGCACCGGCATGGTCGGTGCGCCCGCCTGCGGCGACGTCATGAAATTGCAGATCAAGGTCAACGAGCAGGGCGTCATCGAGGACGCCAAGTTCAAGACCTACGGCTGCGGCAGCGCCATCGCCTCGAGTTCGTTGCTGACCGAATGGGTCAAGGGCAAGACCATCGAGCAAGCGGGCAAGATCAAGAATACCCAGATTGCCGAGGAGCTCGCGCTGCCGCCGGTGAAAATCCACTGCTCGGTGCTGGCCGAGGACGCCATCAAGGCGGCGATTGCGGATTACCAGACCAAGGCAACCGGCAAAGACTCGAAGGCCGACGCCGCCTGAGACGTTTCGGCCAGGCAAAACGGAGAACGTGACAGATATGGCAATTACCATGACCCAAGCCGCCGCCGAGCGCGTGCGCAAGTTTATTGAAAAACGCGGCAAGGGCGAGGGTCTGCGTGTCGGGGTGCGGGCGTCCGGCTGCTCGGGAAAGGCTTACGTGATCGAGTACGCGGACAAGATCGAACCGGATGATCACGTGTACGAGAGCCACGGGGCGAAAGTCATCGTCGACGCGAAGAGCCTCATCTATCTCGACGGCACCGAGCTCGATTACACCCGTGAGGGGCTGAACGAGGGTTTCAAGTTCAACAACCCCAACGTCAAGGACAGCTGCGGCTGCGGCGAAAGCTTCAACGTCTGAGGCAACGATATCGCCGGCATGCATCCCGCTTCGGGCAAAAATCATTTCGAGTTGTTCGGAATGCCGGCGACATTCGACCTCGACACCGATGAATTGGCCGTACGCTATCGTGAGTTGCAGCGGCGCGTCCATCCGGACAAGTTTGCCAGCGCCTCCGACCAGGATCGCCGTCTCTCGCTGCAGATGACGGCGCTGATCAACGAGGGCTTCCATACGCTCAAAGACCCGGTGCGACGGGGGCGTTATCTCTTAAGCCTGCGCGGCATCGATCTTGGCGATGATACCGACACGACGATGGACCCCGCGTTTCTGCTGGAGCAGATGGAGATTCGCGAAGAACTTGAGGAAGTGAGACAGGCGGATAACCCGCATAAAAAACTGGCGGAACTGGCAAACCGGATCGAGCAGCGGTTACAGGACAAGATAGGATATTTTCGGCGCGCATTCGCCGACGACACGCCGGATGGGACCGGAAAGGCGCGCAACGCGGTGCGGGAAATGCAGTTTCTGGAAAAGGTGCGCCAGGAAATCGACAATCTCGAGGAAGAATTGATCTAAAGAAGATATTGCTTTAATGATCATTCACCGCAAAGACGCGAAGGACGCAAAGAAAAGCACGAGAATTTTCCGGTAAGAATCTTTGCGCTCTTTGCGCCTTTGCGGTGAGAAATAATATTTTGGGAATTATTCAGAAGTTCCATAAATCAAAGCCCCCTTAACGATCATGGCACTGTTTCAGATCAGCGAACCGGGACAAACACCGGCGCCGCACGAACGCCGTTACGCCGTGGGCATCGATCTCGGCACCACCAACTCGCTCGTTGCCTGCGTCCGCAGCGGCGTGGCGGAAACCTTGCCGGACGGGCAGGGACGTCACCTGCTGCCATCGGTCGTGCGTTACCGTGCGGATGGCGGACCCGTCGTCGGCCACGATGCCATTGCCGTGGCGCACGAGGATCCGCTCAATACCATTGCGTCGGTGAAGCGCCTGATGGGGCGTGGCATCGAGGACGTGCGCAAGCTCGGTCAATCGCTTCCCTATGAATTCTCCCGCGGGGATTCCGCGATGCCACGCATCCGTACCGTCGCCGGCGACCAGAGCCCGGTGGCCGTCTCCGCTGAAATTCTGAAAACACTCAAGCTCCGCGCCGCGGAATCCCTCGGCGTGGAAATCGGGGACGCCGTCATCACCGTGCCGGCCTATTTCGACGATGCCCAGCGCCAGGCGACAAAAGACGCGGCGCGTCTTGCCGGTCTCAATGTCCTGCGTCTGCTCAGCGAACCCACGGCCGCCGCGGTGGCCTACGGTCTCGACAAGAATCCACAGGGCATATACGTGATATACGATCTGGGCGGCGGAACCTTCGATATCTCTCTGCTGCGGCTCAACCGCGGGGTATTCGAGGTGATGGCGACCGCGGGCGATTCGGCGTTGGGCGGTGACGACATGGACCATGCGATCGCCGAATGGATCATGCGCGAGGCCGGCATCAAGGATGACGCCGATCACCGGCAGATGCGCCGCTTGCTGCGCGATGCGCGCGCCGCCAAGGAAATGTTGACCGGCGCCGAGCGCGCGACACTGCGCATCCAGCGCGGCAACGACGATATCTGGGAAGGGATACTCACGCGCGCGCACTTGAACACGCTGATCGATTCGCTGATCGATCGCACGATTCCACCCTGCAAACGCGTGTTACGCGATGCCGGTATCCGCGCCAACGAGGTCGATGGCGTGGTGCTGGTGGGCGGGGCAACGCGCATGCCACGTGTGCGCGAGAAGGTATCGCAGTTCTTCGGGCGCGAACCGCTGGCCGATATCGATCCGGACAAGGTCGTGGCGATCGGCGCCGCCTTGCAGGCCGATATTCTGATCGGTAACAAGCGCGACGAGGACATGCTGTTGCTCGACGTGATTCCGCTTTCCCTGGGGCTGGAAATCATGGGCGGCATGGTGGAGAAGATTATTCCGCGTAACACCACGATCCCCGTGGCCAAGGCCCAGGACTTCACCACGTTCAAGGACGGTCAGACGGCATTGCTGATTCATGTCGTGCAAGGCGAGCGCGAACTTGTGTCCGATTGCCGTTCGCTGGCGCGATTCGAGCTGCGTGGCATCCCGCCGATGGTGGCGGGAGCGGCGCGCATACGTGTATCGTTCCAGATTGACGCCGACGGGTTGCTCGATGTATCGGCCAAAGAGCTGACGACGGGCGCGGAAAGCAGCGTGGTCGTCAAGCCGTCCTACGGTCTGACGGATAGCGAGATTGAACACATGCTACGCGATTCCATCGCCTACGCCCGTGAAGACGAGGAGGCGCGCCAGCTCCGTGAACGGCAGGTCGACGCCGATCGACTTATTGAAGCTGTCCAGGGTGCGCTCGCCGCCGATAGCGCGCTGCTTGACGCGAAAGAACGCGCAGAAATCGATCGCCATCTCGATGGGCTGATAACCGCGCGCGAAGCGAATGATGTCGCCCGCATCAAGCAGGCGATCAAGGCACTCGACGGCGCGACCCAGACGTTTGCCGCGCGTCGCATGGATGCCAATATTCGTCGCGCCCTCACCGGCCGTAAGCTCGAGGAGTTTGGCGCACCCGGGGGCAAGTCCACGCCATGACGCGTTTGACTTTTTTTCCGCATCCGCAGATATGCGCCGAGGGCAAGACCATCGAGGTGGAGCCGGGCGTCAGTATCTGTGACGCGGCGCTCAACGCCGGTATCCCGATCGAGCACGCCTGTGAAAAATCCTGCGCCTGCACCACCTGCCACGTGGTGGTGCGCGAGGGTTTCACCAGCCTCGCGCCGGCCGAGGAAAAGGAAGAGGACCTGCTCGACAAGGCCTGGGGGCTGGAGCCCGAATCGCGCCTTTCCTGCCAGGCCAAGGTCGGGGACCGGGACCTGGTCGTCGAGATACCCAAGTACACGATCAATCTCGTATCAGAGCAGCACTGAGGAGGGTTTTATGGGACTGAAATGGACCGACACCCGGGATCTCGCCATCGCGCTGAGCGAGAAATATCCCGACGTGAACCCGATGACCGTCCGTTTTACCGATCTGCATCAATGGGTGATGGGGCTGCCCGATTTCGAGGACAAACCCGAGCGCTCGGGCGAAAAAATCCTCGAGGCGATCCAGATGGCCTGGATGGACGAACACGGGGGCTAGCCGCCGGATCTCGTGGCGCAGGGGCGACTCCCTTCCGACTGAGGCGAAGTAACGGCTCCATCCCGTGGCGAAGGGCGCCAGGCTTGAACACCGGTAATTCGCTGTAAATACCCCCATTCTTCATTGTCTGACCCGCCGTCAGACGCTACACTATAGGTCCAGAACGGACGTAAAAGTCTCTTTTATTCGTGAGCTTGCGTCGTTCTTTTTGTGAACCACCAGATGTGGGCCGGGCAAGGCCAAGAGACCGGGCCCGTATTTTTT
>JBBTKS010000043.1:0-6612 GCA_038058885.1 Pseudomonadota bacterium | reverse complement strand
GCCTCTTAGCCTGCGCGTGCTGTATACGGCGTCGCTCATCATTCTCGGCTTCGGCTACATTTTCGCCTTGATCTATTTGTTTCACGCGCACGCCGGGCGGGACGGGAATCCGAATATGCTGTCCTACCAGGATATCGTCCTCTCCTACCGCGGCAGCGGTCAGGGCTCGCGTCTGGAATCGGCCCTGCGCGGACCGATGTCCACCATGCTGCCGCGCGACGAAATCGTCCCCCTCATCAAGTGGGTGCAGGAAGGCGCCGATCGCGACGGCTATGAGAAGCAGTTCAAGCCGGTGCTGGAAAAGCGCTGCATGAGCTGCCACGACGGCAGCAATCCGCACCTTGTCAATCTGGCCGGATACGATAATCTCAAAAAGGTGACCGAAGTGGATACCGGCACCAATATTTTCACGCTGGTGCGCGTGTCGCATATTCACCTGTTCGGGTTCACCTTCATCTTTTTCGTCATGGGCACGATCTTCAGTCATGCCTATATGCGGCCGGTGTGGCTCAAGGCCGTCGTCGTCGCCACACCCTTCGTTAGCGTCGCGCTGGACGTCAGCGCCTGGTATATCACCAAGCTTTATGCCTGGTTCGCATGGGTAGTAATGATCTCTGGCGGGGTCATGGGCATGTGTTTTGCCTTTATGTGGGTGGTGTCCATGTATCAGATGTGGTTCTCCGCGACGCCTTCGCAGGTCATCGAAAGAGAGGGCGGGGACACTCGCGCCGTTGAGTGACCGGAAGCCGGACAGACCGGAGATTCGAAGTTGATCTGCGTCAATGTGTCGACTCCATTCCGTATAGCATCGTTTGGCCGGTAGCAGGTAAACGTCGGCCCGCTATTCTTCGAGGTTTCCAATGAAACGTTTTATGCTGGGTTTGGTATTTTCAGTGGCGCTGATCGGTTGCACGAATAAAGAGGAACCAACCGCCAAAATTGCCACTGAGAAACAAGCTACGGCGGATGTTCGTGTGGGCAAAGCCTTCGCGGAGCGGGAATGCAAGGGATGTCATGGCTTGGACGGCAGGGGCGCCGCCCCGGCTATTCCACACCTGGCGGCGCAGCGGGAGCGTTATCTGCTCGCGGCAATAAACGAATACAAAGAGGGAAAGCGTGCTCACGCCGCCCCCAGGCAGATGGCGGAAAGCATGAGCGAAGCGGACGTGCATCATGTGGCCGCGTACTACGCCGGTCTGCCGCCGATCGCGGCCGCCTCGGGAAAGAATGCTCGACTCTTCTCTCCCTATGAAAACGGCAAGGCGCTGGCGCCAGCCTGTGCAAAGTGTCACGGCGAAGACGGCAACAGCAAGATTCCCGGCACGCCCGGTTTGGCCGGCCAGCAGCCCCGCTATTTTGTTGTTGCCATCCAGGAGTATCTGAACAGAGATCGCAAGAAAACCCAGATGCATTCGATGTTGGCTGGTTTGAGCAGGCTGGATATGTAAAGCCTGGCGCTGTATTTCGCGTCTCAAACCCCGGTTCCACGTGCCGCGCCGTTGTTTGGCGATCCGGCGGCGGGCGAACCGCTAAGCGCCGTGTGTGGAGGTTGTCACGGATCTCACGGCGTGAGCACCGACGCGGCGACGCCAAGTCTTGCCGGCCAGGATGCCCGGTACCTGGTGGATGCCATCAAGGCCTACCGAACGACTCGCAAGCGCGAAAACATGCGACTTTACGTCTCCGGTCTCGGCGATAAAGACATCAAGAACGTTGCCGCGTTCTACGTCGTCCAGAAGTCCAAACCCGCTGAAAAGGGACAAACGATCGTTCAGGAGCTGACCGACAAATGCGAACGTTGCCATGGCGCCGTCGTGGATAACCCCGCGATGGCGGTCCCAAAAATCAGCGGGCAGGACAGGGATTATCTCGTCATGGCCCTGAGGGCGTATCGCGACGATAAACGCGAAAGCACCACGATGCATAAGATGAGCTCGCCTTATAGTGACTCCATCATAGAAAGTGTCGCCGCTTCTTATGCCAGTCAGCCGGCGAAATAAGCGCCGTCTCGACCGGGTGAATACGAATTCACCCGCCAGAGGCGAATGTATCGCAAGCTGCTGATAGCGGGATAAATGGCGGGCACAAAAAAGCGGGGTTAACGGGCCCCGCTTTTTTGTGTGAAGTACAAAGTCAATTCTTTATGATGAGCGTTTTGCGCGATGCGTCTGATGGCGGTCGCGGTGCAGCTCACGTCGGTCGCGCTTCAACTCCTTTTTGTCCCGATGTAACTCGCGGCGGTCGCCGCGCAGTTCGGCGTTGTCCTGTTTCAATTCACGACGTTCATCCGCCACGCCTTCCTTGTCGCCTTCACGCTTCTCCTGGCGCAATTCACGGCGATCCTGGTTGCGTTCGCGGACGTCCTGATGAATCTCGCGTTTGTCCCGGCGGATTTCCCGGCGGTCCTGGATGATTTCCTGCCTGTCCCCCCGGAGTTCGGGATTGCCCTGAGGCGCCGGGTCTGCGGCGTGAACGACCGGTATGGCGGCCAGGGCGAGGACGGTACCGACCACGGCAAGTTTCAGCTTCAGCATGATGCGTTTCTCCTATTGAGATTATGTTGGCAGCTACAACGCGAAACGGGAACAGCTATGTCACAGTCCGGATAATCGCGTTTGTCCCGGGTTTAACGCACCGTTACCGGCGGCGTTGACATACCGGAATACGATTAAGGATCAGCAGCCTGAGAAAACGGGGATGTCGTGAAAGCCGGAGCTCAGTCGACGTTCATCCAATAGGCTCCGCCGGTGGCAACGATGATCGTGACCAGGCCGAGAATCAGATTGGTGCCGATGAACCGGCGGATGACGGCCAGCTGCTTGCCGGCGGAGGCGAAATCGCCGGCGGCAATCGCCCGATTCATCCGTTGATAGGGCAGGAAGAATATATATAGATAAATGCCAATCATGCCGAAGCCAGTGACCTGCATGACATCGACGTGCAGGCCGACGTTGTCCATGCCCTCGAAGGATTTGAAGATAATCCAGTAGCCGCTGGCGGGCAGCAGCACGACCGCCGCCCAAACCCAGGGGAAGAAACGCGCGAAGGTTTTGGACCACAGCGGCAATCGCCGCGGGGGTTCCAGCAGGCTCGCGGCGACCGGGCGCAATGCCATGTAGGCGAAAAACATCCCGCCCACCCAGATGACCGCCGATAGAACGTGCAGCGTGATGGCTAACGGCATGAGCGCTCCCATGAATTGCATTGAGTTTGGTGTGACGGTCATATTATTCTCTGTCGTATGGCCTCGCTACTGGATCTTTCACTCGAGCAACTGCGCGCCCATGTGGTGAAAACCTTCCGGCGCGGCGGGGGTTCGCGCCCCGATGTGCTGCTGATCCGGGCGGACGGCGAAGAGGCGGTGCTCAAGGATTTCAGCCGGGCCGATCCCTGGTTCCGGCGTCTCGTGGGTCCGCTGTCGGTGCGCCGCGAAGCGCGGGCGCTGCGGCAGCTGGACGGCGCGCGCGGCGTGCCGCGATTGTTGCGTGTCGTGAATCGTGATGCGCTGTTGCTGGAGTACGTGCCCGGGACCAGCGTGCGCGAGGTTCCGCCCGGCGGGCTGACGCCGCCGTTCTTCGAGCGGTTCTACCGCCTGGTGGACCGATTGCATGAATTCGGGGTGGCGCACTGCGATTTGCGCAGCCAGGGAAACATTCTCGTCGGTACCGACGGCGAGCCGCACGTGGTGGATTTCGCCGCGCATTTCCGCCGGCCCCGTCCGTGGAACGTCGCGGCCCGGTGGATGTACGGAAAATTCTGCGAGGCTGACCGGGTCGCGGTCGCGCGTCTCAAGCGCAGTCACGCGCCCGAACTGCTCACCGAATCCGAACGGCAGGCGCTGGCGCGTGACCGCAAAACCCTGCTCGAGCGCGCGGCGCGTTTCATCGGCAAGAGCGTGCGCAATATCAGCCGCTGGCTGCTGACGCGCCGGCCATAATCCGGGCCAGACCGGGCGGTTGCCTCCATTTCAGCGCGTACCGGCGACATAGGCGCGCCGGCGATGGGCCTATCGCGCCGGAGGCTGAAAATTTCCCGGTCTTCGGGTAAAGTGCGCCTCTTGACGCGAGTCATTCATGACCGCGCCTTTTTATTTGTCAATAGATAACTCTGAACACATTTTTTGAAGGTTTGATATCCCCCATGCGTGATTACAAGATTGCTCCCTCGATTCTCTCCGCCGATTTCGCCCGCCTCGGCGAAGAGGTAACGAATGTCATCGCTTCCGGCGCCGACATCGTTCATTTCGACGTGATGGATAACCATTACGTACCGAACCTGACGATCGGCCCGCTGGTGTGCGAGGCGCTGCGCAAGCATGGCGTGAAGGCCGATATCGACGTGCACCTGATGGTCAAGCCGGTGGATCGCATCATCCCCGATTTCGCCAAGGCCGGTGCCACCTATATTACGTTTCATCCGGAGGGCTCGGAGCACATCGACCGCAGCCTGCAACTGGTGCGCGATTCGGGCTGCAAATGCGGTCTGGTGTTCAACCCGGCGACCCCGCTGGATTATCTCAAGTACGTGATGGACAAGGTCGACATGATTCTGCTCATGTCGGTGAACCCGGGTTTCGGCGGCCAGAGTTTCATCCGCGCTTCGCTCGACAAGCTGCGCGAGGTGCGCAAGCTCATCGACGCGAGCGGGCGCCCGATCCGTCTCGAGATCGACGGCGGCGTGAAGGTGGACAACATCCGCGAGATCGCCGAGGCCGGCGCCGATACCTTTGTCGCCGGTTCCGCCATTTTCAGCGCCGGCAAGGCCGGCGATCCGAACCGTTACAATTCGGTCGTCAAGGCGATGCGCGACGAGCTGGCGAAGGCCAAGGGATAGTGGAATCCACGGCGAAAAAGATGGCGACCTTTCCGTTGACCGTGAAGATGGTCATGATCGACCTCGACGGCACGCTCATCGACAGCGTGCCGGATCTGGCCGCGGCGGCGAACCGCATGCTCGCCGATCTGAAGCGTCCCGCGTGGGACATGGCGCATTATCGCGCCTGGATCGGCAATGGCGTGCCGCGCTTCGTGAAACGCGCGCTGACCGGCGAAATGCAGGCCGAACCCGACGCCAAGCTCTACGAGCAGGCGCTCGTGCTGTTTCGCATGCATTACGCCGCCGCTGTTTCCGATCTCAGCCGCCCTTACCCGGGTGTGGTGGCGGCGCTGGAACGTCTCAAGGCCCGGGGTTTTTCGCTTGCCTGCATCACCAACAAGGCCGAGGCCTTCACCTTGCCGCTGCTCAGGAATCTCGACTTATATAAGTACTTCCAGCTGGTGTTGTCCGGGGACAGTCTGCCAAAGCAGAAGCCCGACCCCCTGCCGCTGCGGCATGCCTGCGAACATTTCGGCATCGATTCCGCGCACGGGGTGCTGGTCGGGGATTCGAGCAACGACGTGCAGGCGGCGCGCGCGGCGGGCATGCCTGTCATTTGCGTGACTTATGGCTATAATCACGGACACGATATCCGTCAGTCGCTCCCCGACGTCGTGGTGGATTCGCTGACCGATGTGCCGCCGTACCTGCGGCTTTATGCTTGATCGACACACATGAGACACAGAACACGTAAATGGTCGGACATGCGCTGGTGGTGGCCCTGGGCCGCTGGCCGTGTCGCTGTCTGACTATTTAACTGGTGATCTCATGGTGATTCATGTCGTTAAGCAAAAAAGAATTCGATAACTACGCTTCCCGAGGTTTCAACCGCATCCCCCTGATGCGCGAGGTCCTCGCCGACCTCGACACTCCCCTCAGCGTCTATCTCAAGCTCGCGCGCGGGCCGTATTCCTACCTGTTCGAATCGGTGCAGGGCGGCGAGAAGTGGGGCCGCTATTCCATCATCGGGCTGCCGGCGCGCACCTTGTTGCGCGTCTCCGGCCATGACGTGACCGTGGAAAAGGACGGCAAGCCGGTCGAGCGTGAAACGGTTTCCGACCCGCTCGATTACGCGCGCCGTTTCAAGGCGCGCTACACCGTTCCCGAAATCGCCGGACTGCCGCGCTTCACCGGCGGCTTGGTCGGGTATTTCGGTTACGAGACCATCCGCTATATCGAGCCGCGCTTGGGGAAAATGGCCAAGCCCGATGTCATCGGCGCGCCCGATATCCTGCTCACGGTGTCGGACGAGGTCGTGGTGTTCGATAACCTCAAGGGCAAGCTCTACGTCGTGATCCACGTAAACCCGGCGATCGCGGGCGCCTACGACAAGGCCAATGCGCGGCTGGACGAGCTGGTGGCGAAGCTGGGCGAGGGTATTGCGCGCACCCGGACGGAGACGCCAAACAAGACCGTCGGCGAATCCGATTTCACCTCGGGTTTCACGCAGCAGGGGTTCGAGGCCGCGGTCGAGAAATCGCGCGAGTACATCCGTGCCGGCGACATCATGCAGGTGGTGCTGTCGCAGCGCCTGACGATCCCGTTCGCCGCCGACCCGCTCGATCTCTACCGCGCGCTGCGCACGCTCAATCCCTCGCCGTACATGTATTTCATGGACCTGAAGGACTTCCATATCGTCGGCTCCTCGCCCGAGATTCTGGTGCGGCTCGAAGACGGGCAGGTGACGGTACGCCCGATCGCCGGCACGCGCCCGCGCGGGAAGACCGAGGCGGAAGA
>JBBTKS010000042.1:0-1120 GCA_038058885.1 Pseudomonadota bacterium | reverse complement strand
GAAGGCTGGAAGCAGTGGCTGCAACGCCTGGCCACGATCATCAACGAGAACAAACTCAGCACCGCCGACCCGGGGAGCATCAAGGTTATCGAGCAGCACATGCTCGGGTTCCTGTTTGGCGAGGGCGATATGGGCAAGCTGCCGGCCGGCTTTCAAACCGCCGGCGGCAAAAAATAACCGGCCCTGGCTCCTCTCATAATCCTGATCCGGGCAGGAAAAATTCCGGGCCCAAGGATTCCTCTCACGCCTGCTTAAGCCGCTGCGCAAACTCATCCGCGAAACGATCAACGGCATTCCAGTCCGTATACTCGTAGTCGCGTGTGGGGTCGGTGTCGCCGCCGGCGATGCCGACGATCATGCGCATCAGTAATCGCTTGAACACCCCGTACTTGCTGTACTGCAAGGCACCGGCGAAGGTCGCCGTCTGTGGGGGGCGCCAGTCGACCTGGCGCAGAAAAGTCTCCAGATAACGCCGCGCCGCTTCGGGCTTCGCGCCCGGGCCGCCGGCGCTCAGGCTCACCGAGAAGAAGGCGCTGGGTTGCGCCGTCAGTGCAGTGCGGAAACGACGCACCAGCGCACGCAGAAAGTCGGGATGATGACCGTAGTGAATAGAGGAACCGACGATCACCCCGTAATAGCCCGCCGGCTCCAGACTTGCCGGAACGGCATCGGCACGGTGTATTTCGACCCTGTGCCCCTTACCCCGGAGATGCTGCGCAATCCGTTCCGCAATGCGCGCGGTGTGGCCTTCGGTGGTGGCGTAGAGGATCAGAGTACTGGGCATGAGACCTGGCCTGCCTCCCTGACTATGAACATTCACGAATTGATATATGGTGGGCCCGCTAGGACTCGAACCTAGGACCAAGGGATTCACTCTGCCCCACTGTTTCCAGCGGGAGTGGACTATCTCATCGCCCTCGACATACTGTCATTCAGATAAGTCGTTCGGGCGCGGGACGCTCGAAGCCTGTGATTAAGGACGCTTAAGTCCCCAGGTAGTCTCTGCACCTTCCGGAAGTGTACTCCCGGCTTGGCTCAGGGTTGCCGGCAACCCCGACTGAAATCAATCGGACGCTACGGTTTCCCTGAATTCATCCCGTTCATCTCATATCTTTCAATA
>JBBTKS010000041.1:0-1248 GCA_038058885.1 Pseudomonadota bacterium | reverse complement strand
ATTTCTGACTTATGAGTAATCCTGTAAATCCTGTCTAATTTTTTTTCTGTTAGGGATCTAAGTATCCCTTGCCCGATCGGGCCCTCGAATTCCCCGCAACGGTTTTCCGCACGTCAATCACCGCGTGGCATCGACGGCGCTTGACCCCGCGCGCCGGGGCTTGTAGAACTTGGCAGATATTTCCGGACTCAAACGCCATACCCATGTCCACGCACAAAATCTGCCTGCTGGGCGGAACCGGCTTCGTCGGCAAGCGCCTCGCCGCGCGCCTGTCCGAGGCCGGGCACGACGTCGTCATCTTCACGCTTCACCGCGAACGCCAGCGCGATCTGCTGGTGTTGCCGACGGTGCGGCTGGTGCAGGGCGATGTGCACGACCCCGAATTTCTGCGCAAGCAGTTCGAAGGCCGCGACACCGTCATCAACCTGGTCGGCATCCTCAACGAAAAAGGCCGGGACGGACGCGGCTTCGCGCGGGTGCATGCGGAGCTGCCTTCGATGATCGCCGAGGCCTGCCGCCAGACGGGCGTGACGCGCCTGCTGCACATGAGCGCGCTGCATGCCTCGCCCGCCGCCCCGAGCCGTTACCTGCGCACCAAGGCGCTGGGCGAGGACGCCGTCCACCGCGCCGGGAGCCCCGATTTTCACGTCACGAGTTTCCGCCCTTCGGTCATCTTCGGTCCGGGCGACAGCTTCCTGAATCGCTTTGCCGGCTTGCTGCGCCTCACGCCCGGCGTGTTCCCGCTCGCCTGTCCCAAGGCGCGCTTTCAGCCGGTGTACGTCGAAGACGTGGTGCGCGCCTTCGTGGAATCGCTCGACAACCACAAGACCTTCGGGCAGCGCTACGACCTCTGCGGCCCGAAGGTGTACACGCTGCACGAGATCGTGGAATACGTCGCCAGGCTCATTGGCAAGCGCGTGTGCATCGTCGGCCTGAACGATGCCTTGTCGTATCTGCAAGCTGCGACGCTGGAATTCATGCCGGGCAAACCGTTCTCGCTCGACAATTACCGTTCGCTCAAAGTGGACAGCGTGTGCGATAAAGATTTTCCCGAAGTGTTCGGTATCACGCCGTCGAGTTTGGAACAAATCGCGCCGACTTATCTCGCTCCGCGTTAGTAGACGTAGCCCGGATGAAGCGAAGCGCAATCCGGGAATAGTTATGTTTATACAAGGTGTTGTTGTCAGAGTGACTAAATTGCGCGCCGCTCGATAACATTTTAGGTACAATTTCCCGGCGTTAATTTAA
>JBBTKS010000040.1:0-5633 GCA_038058885.1 Pseudomonadota bacterium | reverse complement strand
CAAGGTGGATGTAGTTTACATTACCCTTGGAAGACGAATTTCAGGGGGAAGCTCATGACCGCCTCCGCGCGACGTTCGGACAATTTGAGGTTGTATTCACTCGCGCCCGCCGCGTCAGTGTGCCCGGTAATGGTAATCTGCTCGATCTGGGTATTGCTGTCCTTGATCTTGATTACCATGGCATCCAGTTCCGATTTGCCCGCCGGCTTGAGATTGGCCTTGCTGACATCAAACAGGGTGCCGGCCTTGAGCGAGACCTTCTCCACGACCGGTTCGGGCTTCGGCGCGAGCTTGGCAACCACCACCGGCTTCGGTGCCGGTTCGGCCGCGGCGGCCTTCATCGGCATCAAACCAGGGTCGCACTCTTCCACGGCCATGTCCTTGCTCCAGGACGACGTGTGCAGGCATTGACCGGCGGAATTCGTGACCAGGTGCCCGGTACGGCCGTCACCGACATACCCCTCGCCGGCCTTGCCACCCTGATGCGCCAGCGCCGCTTGTCCCAGCAGGGGAACCGCAACAATGAAAATGGCGATGCACGTGTTCATTTTCATGATTGATCTCCTTGAAGATGGCTGGTTACCGAAAAATCAATCCCGCGCACGTCGCCCAGGATCGTATTTGACGTTTCAGATGACTTTCGAGAAACGTTGTTCCTGCTTCTGACGCAGATAACGATCGAACACCATGCAGATATTACGGATGAGAAGCTTGCCGGCCGGAAGCACCCGAATGGATGTGGCATCGAGTTCCAACAATCCATCCTGCTGCATGGCCCGAAGGTCGTTCAGCTCCGGACCGAAGTAATCCGCAAAACGAACACCATGCATGCTTTCGACGGCGCTATAATCAAGCGCGAAATGACAGATGAGCTGCGTGATGATCGCGCGCCGCAGCTTGTCATCCATTTCAAGCGTGATGCCGCGCATCACCGGCAGATGACCGGCATCGAGCGCGGCAAAATAATCATCCATCGTTTTCTGATTCTGGCTGTAGCAATCTCCGACCATGCCGATCGCGGTCATGCCCATCGCGACCAGATCGCATTCAGCGTGCGTCGAGTAGCCCTGAAAATTCCGGTACAACGTGCCATTGCGCTGCGCCACGGCCAGTTCGTCGTCCGGGCGCGCGAAATGATCCATGCCGATATACACGTAGCCGGCCTGCGTCAGGCGCTCAATGGTGAGTTGCAGGATATTGAGTTTTTCCTGCGGGCTCGGCAGATCTTCCGCGCGAATGCGGCGCTGCGGCTTGAACATCTCCGGCAGGTGCGCGTAGTTGAACACTGACAGCCGGTCCGGGCCGGCGCT
Organism: Pseudomonadota bacterium; assembly: GCA_038058885.1. Classification (GTDB taxonomy): domain Bacteria; phylum Pseudomonadota; class Gammaproteobacteria; order Acidiferrobacterales; family Sulfurifustaceae; genus Sulfuricaulis. The sequence continues at coordinate 4,323 of JBBTKS010000040.1, read as the reverse complement.
GATGATCTTGTCGAGGGTGCGCCCGAAACTCTCCACGGTCTGGTGCGGGAGCCCGTAGATGAGATCCATGCTGACGGAGCGGAAACCCAGTGCGCGCGCCTGTGTCAGCACCGCGAAGGTTTCGGCCTCGCTCTGAATGCGGTTCACCGCCTTCTGCACGACCGGATCGAAGTCCTGCACGCCCATGCTCAGCCGGTTGAAGCCGAGACTTCGCAGCAGCGCCAGCGTCTCCGGCCGCACCTCGCGCGGGTCCACCTCGATGCCATATTCGCCTTGGTCATCGTCGCGCAGCCGGAAATGCTCGCGTGTGACGTTCATCAACTCCTGGATTTCCTCGTGGCTGATGAAGGTCGGCGTTCCGCCGCCCCAGTGCAGTTGTTCCACGATACGTTCGCGGTTGAAAAGCTCTCCCTGCATGGCGATCTCGCGATGCAACCGGCCGAGGTACGGCGAAGCCCGCTTGCGGTCCTTGGTCACGACCTTGCTGCAGCCACAATAAAAGCAGACGGTGTCGCAGAACGGCAGATGGAAATACAGCGACAGCGGACGCGGCGCCGGCGTTTCGTTGCTGCGTTTCGCCCAGGCGCGGTAATCGGCTTCGGTGAAACCGGCGTGAAACTGCACCGCCGTCGGGTACGAGGTGTAGCGGGGTCCGCTCTTGTCGTAACGGCGGAGCAGTTCGGCATCAAAAATTATCTGATGATTCAAGCGTAAATCCCGCGAAGTAAACAAAGTTGTTAGTTAAAATAGCGCTGGCCACTGGAAAAACCATGACCTGTATCAATATACATGCATTACGAATATAAAACGAAACGGCTGAGCGGATGAACGTCCGGTGGGGCCGGATTCACAGACGAACCGGAGGGGTTTCGTCAATGCCGAGCTGGCGCCACAGCGCGTCCACACGCTGTTTCACCTCCGCGCTCATGGCGAGGGGCCTGCCCCACTGACGACTGGTTTCCCCCGGCCACTTGCTGGTGGCGTCGAGGCCCATCTTGCCGCCCAGACCCGAGACCGGGCTCGCGAAATCCAGATAATCGATCGGCGTGTTGTCCACCAGCAGTGTGTCGCGCACCGGGTCCATGCGCGTGGTCATGGCCCAGATGACTTCTTTCCAGTCGCGCACGTTGATGTCGTCATCCGTGACGATCACGAACTTGGTGTAGGTGAACTGGCGCAGGTACGACCACACGCCGAACATGATGCGCCTGGCGTGACCGGCATAACGTTTCTTGATGCTCACGCAGGCCACGCGGTAGGAACAGCCCTCGGGCGGCAGGTAGAAATCCACAATCTCCGGAAACTGTTTCTGCAATAAGGGAATGAACACTTCGTTGAGCGCCATCGCCAGCACCGACGGTTCGTCATACGGCGAACGCCCCATGTAGGCGCTGTGATAGACGGGCTGGTCACGATGCGTGATGCGCTCGATGGTGAACACCGGAAATTTTTCCTGCGAATTGTAATAGCCGGTGTGATCGCCGAACGGCCCCTCGAGCGCCTCTTCGTCCGGCTCGATATAGCCTTCCAGTACCATCTCGGCCGAAGCCGGAACGTGCAACGCGCCGCCGTGACACGACACCACCTCGCTGCGCGCTCCGCGCAGCAGTCCGGCGTACTGGAATTCCGACAGCGTGTCGGGGATGGGGGTGACGGCCGCGACCAGCGTCGCGGGGTCGGCGCCGATGACGACCGCCACCGGAAAACGCTTGCCCGGATGCGCCTCTTTCCACTCGCGGAAATCGAGCGCACCGCCGCGATGCGGCAGCCAGCGCATGATCACCTTGTTCCGCGCGATCACCTGCTGACGGTAGATGCCGATGTTCTCACGCTCCTTGTACGGCCCCTTGGTGATGACGAGCCCGAAAGTAATCAGCGGACCGGCGTCTTCCGGCCAGCAGGTCTGGATGGGCAGCCTGGACAAATCCACGTCCGCGCCTTCGATGACATGTTGCCGGCACGGCGCATCGCTCACCACGCGCGGCAGCACGTGAAACAGTTGCTTGAAGCCGGGAAGTTTCTCCATCGCATCGCCGATCCCGCGCGGAAGTTGCGGCTCCTTCAAAAACGAAAGCAGTTTTCCGACCTCGCGCAGTTCCTCGATGGACTCGTGCCCCATGGCGAGCGCCACGCGCCGCGTGGTGCCGAAAAGATTGCCGAGCAGCTGGATATCGAAGCCTCCCGGCTTTTCAAACAGCAACGCCGGACCGCCGGCGCGAAGCGTACGGCTGCATACCTCGGTGATCTCCAGGCGCGTGTCCACCGGCGTGGTGACGCGCTTGAGTTCGCCCAGGTTTTCCAGGTGCGCGATGAAATCACGCAGGTTCTTGTATTTCATGGAACGCTCACGAGAAATGCGCCAGGGATGGCGCGCTTATGAAGCCAAGGAAGCATAAGGGACGGACGGCGCGCATGATTTGATCCAGATCAATATCGCTCGACATCGGGACCTGATATAAAGACGGCCATCTCATACATTCGGACAGGCATGCTGCCCCACCCCCTGCTTCTGCCGCTGCGAATCATTCCCGGCGCGGTACACGCCGAGGTGCTGGCGCGCGTGTTCAATCACCTGCTGCGCGGCCAGCCGGTCGCGGCACGACTCCCGGAGATCGAAGGCAAAACCGTGTGCATTCATATCAGAGATGCGTCGAGCGAGATTCATTTCCGGATCGGGAGCGGGCGCCTGCAAGCCGCCGCGGCGGGACACGCCGATGTCCGCATCAGCGGCACGGTGCAGGATTTCTGGCTGCTCGCCACCCGGCGCGAAGACCCGGATACGCTCTTCTTCAGCCGCCGCCTGTGCATCGAGGGCGACACCGATACCGGCGTGCACATCAAGAATCTGCTGGATGCGCTCGATTACGACTGGGAATCGCATTTCCGCGCCGTGCTGGGCGAAACACTCGGTGGCGCGGCCTTTGCGCTAATCCAGCGCACCGTCGGTCAGCGCATCGCCAGTCACTAATCCGTATTTTCCATTCCCGGCGCGCGCGGTCATGGATGCACCCGATTCATTCCGGGGGCCCCATGCCAATAACCGTCACAAGCTCCGCACGCCTGGTATGGCTCAAGCATCGCGGCGGCCGCGGACGATTCCCGATGTCCGTCGGTGACGCTGCGGAACGCGTCCACGATCTCGAACATGCCCTGAGCCTGCGGCGATAGCCGCAAGACATCCACCCCGAGCGCCCGAAGCTCGCCGATTTCGTTCACCAGATTGTATGTCTCGCCCGACTGCACCTGAATGCCGTTGAGGCTGAGAAACGACTGGCCCTCGCGCGTCCGCAGCGGCATGCCATCGGGATAATCGGCGCAGCGGAATCCGCATTCATCCTTGGACAGGTTATGCGCGCGGGCGGTGAAACAGCGCGCGGAGAAAGACAGCGGCAGGCGGCCAAAGACGAATACCTCGGTCTCCATCCCGGCGGGACGCTGCGCCTGGAGCGCAACCAGCGTGTCGCGATCCAGTTCCATCGGCATGACCCAGCGCCTGGCGCCGGCGCGCGCCATTAGCGCCAGCGTGCGGCTGTTGTAGACGTTGATGTGGGGACCGACTACAAACGGCGTCACGCCCTCCAGCATGTTGACCGCGGCCATGTCATTGGCCTCGACCGCGAAGCGCCCGTTCTCCGCGATGGTGCGCATGTAGGCGGCTTCCGATTCGGCCTCGATGAGCGTGAGCGTCGACAGCACCGCCTCCTTGCCGGCGGCGGTAAGGCGTTCGGCAAGGTCCAGCCAGTCCGGCAGCCGCAGCGCACGGCGCTTGGAACAGACCGTCTCGCCCAGATAAACGATGTCCACCGGCGCCTCGAGAGCGCGCGCATAAAAATCGAATACCCTCTCACGCTCCCAGAAATACGGAATGGGTCCGAAGGAAATTTTCATAAGTAATAATCACTGATTTCAGATTGGAATCTGAAGTTTGAAATCCGGAATCCGGAATTTTTTATTGCCATGGCCGGGTATACGCGCCGAGCGTGTGACAGCGCCCTTCGGCGACCTTGTCGAGTTGCTCGACCCAGGCGCCTTTGGGAGAAAATTTCTCCGGCGCGGCGGCGCAGGCGTCAATGGCCTCGCGCAACGTACGCGTGACCTGCGCCACATAGGTCGGGCTGCGCTGACGGCCTTCGACCTTGATCGCGGCCACGCCGGCGCGGAACAGATCCGGGAGAATATCGAGCACGTTGAGACTGGTCGGCTCTTCCATGGCGTAGTAAACCTTGCCGCCGACCTCGAACCGTCCCTTGCACAGCGTCGGATATCCGGCGGGTTCCTCGGGCGCGTACACGTCGATCAGCACGCCGTTCAGCCGCGAGCGTC
>JBBTKS010000039.1:0-1347 GCA_038058885.1 Pseudomonadota bacterium | reverse complement strand
CAAACCCGAACACGAGACAACTGATCAATACCTGGGCACCGCCGAGCCCGAACACCACGCTCTTCATGGCCATGAGCTTGGGCAGCGAGAATTCCAGCCCGACGGTGAACATGAGGAACACCAGTCCGAACTCGGCGAGGGTGCGCGTGCCTTCCAGGTCGGGGATCCAGCCCATGCCATAGGGGCCCACGACGATGCCGGCGCACAGATACGCCAGGATCTGCGGCAGGTGCAGATAACGGAACAGCGCGACCAGCACCACCGCCACGCCCAGCAGGATCAGAATGCTGTGAAAGCCGATCGGCTCCATGGGATAATCGCAACCGTTTCGATATACTCCACGAAAGATTAACCCAACTCACGCCAAATCGCGAAACGCATGACGTCATCCGCATCGTACGAACAACTGGGACGCGAGGTGATCCAGCTCGAGGCCGAGGCATTGCAGACGCTGGCGAAGCGCGTCGATGGACAGTTCGCCGAGGCCTGCCGCCTGATTCTCGCCTGCACCGGACGGGTCATCGTCACCGGCATGGGAAAGAGCGGGCACATCGGCGGCAAGATCGCCGCCACCCTGGCCAGCACCGGCACGCCGTCGTTCTTCGTGCATCCGGGCGAGGCCTCGCACGGCGACGTCGGAATGATCACGACACCCGACATCGTGCTGGCGATTTCCAATTCGGGCGAGACCGGGGAAATCCTGACCATTCTGCCGATCATCAAGCGCATGGGCGTGAAGCTGATCGCGCTCACGGGCGGCCTGCAATCCAGCCTCGCGCGGCAAGCCGACGCCGTACTCAACGCCGGCGTGGAAAAAGAAGCCTGCCCGCACAACCTCGCCCCCACGGCGAGCACCACGGCGGCACTGGCCATCGGCGATGCGCTCGCGGTGGCGCTGCTCAAGTCGCGCGGCTTCACGCGCGAGGACTTCGCGCGCGCCCACCCGGCCGGGAGCCTCGGCCGCCGTCTGCTGCTGTACGTGAGCGACATCATGCATACCGGAACCGCCATTCCCCAGGTTGCCGAGGGAGCGAGCTTGCGCGAAGCGCTGCTCGAGATGACCGGCAAGGGGCTCGGCATGACCGGCGTCGTGGACCATCAGGGCGGCCTCGTCGGCATCTTCACCGACGGCGATCTGCGCCGCGTGCTCAATCGCGGCGTGGACGTCTACAATGCCAAAATCACCGAAGTCATGACACAGAACCCGAAAACCACGCGTGCCGACCGCCTCGCGGCGGAGACGGTGCAGCTGATGCGCTCGCTCAAAATCAACGGGCTGTTCGTGGTGGACGAGAACAATCGCGTACTCGGCGCGCTCAACATGCACGACCTGTTCCGCGCTGGAGT
>JBBTKS010000038.1:0-5883 GCA_038058885.1 Pseudomonadota bacterium | reverse complement strand
GCGGAGGTGTCGCCGATGCCCTTAACGGGCATTGGCGCCGCTGAGCGCCCGCACAGGGATGTGCGGGCCGGGGTAAATCGAAGCCTCTGTCGCGACGCCAGGGACGGCATGCTTGCCATCCCTGGCGCGGCCACGAAGACCTCGATATGCTCGGCCCCGCCATCCATGGCGGGGCGCTCGCCGGGACGAAGGTGAGACGGGGTTGTCGCCGAGGCACTTAACGTGCATCGGTGCCGCCGAACGGGTGCAACGGGTTTGGTTGTGCACCCTGGGCCACAATGTAAGTGTCTTCGTCTGTTTCCGGCTCGCCCTGTTAATCCTGTGAAATTTCTTTTCAGGAGCGATAAATGTTATTGCAAGGACAGATTGCACTCGTCACCGGAGCAAGCCGCGGCATCGGGCAGGCCATCGCGCTCGAACTGGGACAGCAGGGAGCGCAGGTGATTGGCACCGCGACCACGAGCGATGGCGCGGAAAAAATCAGCCAGGCTCTGAAGCAAAATAACGTTGCCGGGCGAGGAATCGTGCTGGACGTGAACAGCACCGAGTCCATTGCCGCGGCCCTTTCGGAACTGGAAAAATCCGGCGCCACGCCGACCATTCTGGTCAACAACGCCGGCATCACGCGCGACAACCTGCTGCTGCGCATGACCGAAGAGGAGTGGGACGCGATTCTCGATACCAATCTCAAGTCGGTCTATCGGATGACCAAGGCCTGCCTGCGCGCCATGACCAAGGCGCGCTGGGGACGCATCATCAGCATCAGCTCGGTGGTGGGCGCGATGGGTAACGCCGGGCAGGTCAACTATGCCGCCGCCAAGGCCGGCCTGATCGGATTTACCAAGGCGCTGGCGCGCGAGGTGGGATCGCGTAATATTACGGTCAATGCCGTGGCCCCGGGCTTCATCGACACCGACATGACGCGGGCCCTGCCCGACGCGCAGAAGGAAGCGCTGCTGAAGCAGATCCCGCTCGGCCGGCTCGGCCGGGCCGAGGAGATCGCCCAGGCGGTCGCGTTCCTTGCCTCGCCGCAGGCCGGATACATTACCGGCACGACCTTGCACGTGAATGGCGGAATGTACATGAATTAGGCGGGTAGCCGCCGGATCCCGAGGCGCAGCTCTTCCGGAGACGGCGGCAGTGGCGCCCCCGGGAAACATGGCTCTTTGCGGCTACGGCGCCCATTGCCGAAGGGGCCGCCACCGCCCGAGGCGCATGCTCTTTCGGCGGTGGCGGCCAGGCGACTCAATGAACGTAGTCTATTGTGGCGGCCCGGCATACTCCCTTCGAAGGAGCTTCGCCTCGGAAGGGAGTCGCCCGTTCGCCTCGGGCACTGGGCGCCACCCCGCTGAAAAACATCGTTTGCCGATTGGCTGGACGATTTTAGGCAAATGGTGTTAACTATGCGCCCGCACGAGGGCAGTAAATCAATTTTGGAGGGAAAATCACCCATGAGCAGTGTAGAAGAGCGCGTCAAGAAAATCGTTGTGGAGCAACTGGGCGTCAATGAAGGCGAGGTCAAGCCCGGAGCTTCCTTTGTGGATGATCTGGGCGCGGATTCCCTGGATACTGTGGAACTGGTGATGGCGCTGGAAGAGGAATTCGACTGCGAAATTCCCGATGATCAGGCGGAAAAGATCACCACGGTCCAGCAGGCCATTGATTACGTCAATTCCCGTCTGAACTGATTGCTCATTAAGAAGGGGCCGTCATCCGCAACGGGTGACGGCCTCTCGGATTTATAAGCGCTGCGTGAATGCCGTGCCCGCAATGAGGGATTCGTCTTTGAGCAAGCGACGCGTCGTCATCACCGGTCTCGGTATCGTTTCTCCTCTCGGCATCGGAGTTGCGGAAAACTGGCGCAACATCCTGGCCGGCAAAAGCGGTATTACCCGCGTCACCCATTTCGATGCCACCGGCTATCCCTCGATGATTGCCGGCGAGGTCAAGAACTTCGACCCCACGCAGTTCGGCATGACCGAGAAGGAAGCGCGCCGCATGGACCGCTTCATCCAGCTCGGCATGGCGGCCGGCATCGAGGCGATCAAGGACTCCGGGATTGAGGTGACGGAAGCCAACGCCGAGCGCATCGGCGTGCATATCGGTTCCGGCATCGGCGGCGTTGGCACGATCGAGGACACCACGCTGACCATCAAGGAAAAAGGTCCGCGGCGGGTATCGCCGTTTTACGTCCCCATGAGCATCATCAATATGATCTCCGGCGATCTGTCGGTGATGTACGGCCTCAAGGGACCCAATCTGGCGATGGTAACCGCCTGCGCCACGGCCACCCACGGCATCGGCGATGCCGGCCGGCTGATCGAATACGGCGATGCCGATGTCATGATTGCCGGCGGCGCCGAGTCCACCATCACGCCCACCGCGCTTGCCGGATTCGGCAACGCCAAGGCGCTGTCCACGCGCAACGACAGTCCCGAGACCGCGAGCCGCCCGTGGGACAAGGACCGCGACGGCTTTGTGCTGGGCGAGGGCGCGGGTGTCGTGGTGCTCGAGGAATACGAACATGCAAAAAAGCGCGGCGCCAGAATCTACTGCGAACTCGTCGGCTTTGGCATGAGCGGCGACGCCTATCACATGACCAGCCCGCCGGAAAACGGCGAGGGCGCGGCGCGCTGCATGCGCAACGCCCTGCGCAACGCCGGGCTCAATCCCGACCAGGTGCAGTACGTCAACGCCCACGGCACTTCCACGCCGCTCGGCGACCGTGCCGAATCGCTCGCGGCCAAGGCCGCGTTCGGGGATTATGCGCGCAAGATCGCGATGAGCTCGACCAAGTCCATGACCGGCCACCTGCTGGGCGCGGCCGGAGGGGTCGAAGCGATCTACACCGCGCTCGCCATACGCGATCAGACCGCGCCGCCCACCATCAATCTCACCACGCCCGATCCGGAGTGCGATCTGGATTACGTTCCGGGCGCGGCGCGCAAGATGAAGATTGACGTGGCGATTTCCAACTCCTTCGGTTTCGGCGGCACCAACGGGACGCTGGTATTCCGCAAGCTGGCGTGAATGCCAACCCGGCCCATACGCTAAACACCGCCACACCGGGATATGTCTGCCGCCGTCTCGCGGCGCTTCCCGATCTCGGCGCACTCCACGCCCGATATCCCCAGCGCTATCCACACCTGCTCGCGAGCGTCGCGCGCGGCACGCCGCGGGCGCGCTATGACATCCTGTTCGCGTTTCCCGGAGACATCCTGACACTGGACGCGGACCATCGACTGAGCCGCAACGGTCAGTCGTTGGGCGCCGGTGATTTCCTGGATGCGCTTGATCGTGAGTGGACACGGCAATCCACGGCGGCGATTGAGGGCGCTATGCCGGCGGAGGCCGCGCCGCCTTTTACCGGCGGATGGTTTGTTTTCCTTGGCTACGAACTGGTGTCCCAGATCGAACCTACCGTAACCGGCATCCGGCATGAACCGGCGTTTCCGGTAGCCCGTGCCACGCGCATCCCGGCCGCCATCATCATCGACCATCTCGCGCAGCACACGCTGCTCGTGTGCGAGACCGAACGCGCCGACGAAATTCTTCCGGTGCTCGAGGCCGATGCGCAAAGCCCGACGACACTGAGCGCCGAAGAGATCGTTATTGCGCAGGTTCATGAAGAAGAACCCGCGCGATTCCTGGAACATGTCCGGCGGGTGCAGGATTACATCCGTGCCGGGGATGTGTTCCAGGTGAACCTCTCACGGCTGTGGCGTATTCCCCTGCGCTTGCCCGTCAGTCCGGCATCGCTCTACCGTCGCTTGTGCACAACGAATCCGGCGCCATTTGCCGGCCTGATGACCCTGGGCAACGGGCGTGCCGTCATCAGCTCATCGCCGGAACGCTTGGTGGAAGTGCGCGGCCGAACCGTGCGCACACGACCCATTGCCGGTACGTATCCACGCAGCCAGGACCCCGGAGAGGATCAGGCCTTGTCGCGGGACCTGCTGCGACATCCCAAGGAGCGCGCCGAGCACGTGATGCTCATCGATCTCGAGCGCAACGATCTCGGCCGCGTGTGCCGCACGGGTTCGGTACAAGTGCAGGAATTCATGGCGCTCGAGTCATACCGGCACGTGCATCACATCGTCTCCGAGGTCAACGGCGAATTGCGCGATGACGTCACACCGGCACAGGTGATTCGCGCCGTTTTTCCCGGCGGCACCATCACCGGCTGTCCCAAGGTGCGCTGCATGCAGATCATCGCCGCGCTGGAACAGGCGCCGCGTACCGCCTATACCGGTTCCATGGGATATCTGAACCGTGACGGCAGTCTCGACATGAATATTCTGATCCGCACCCTGATCCAGAATGGCAATGAAATCACTCTGCGCGCCGGCGCCGGCATCGTGGCCGATTCCATTCCGGAGCGTGAACTGGCCGAGACCCGCGCCAAGGCGCGTGGCATGCTGGCCGCACTGAGCGACGCGATATGATCACGCTGGTGAACGGAGTGCCGGGCGAAAGCATTTCGGTGCATGACCGCGGCTTTCAATACGGCGATGGCTTGTTTGAAACCTTGTCGGTGGTGAATGGCAGCCCGCACCTGTGGGACCGGCATATGCAACGGTTGTTGCGTGGCGCTGCCAGGCTCGACATCCATGCGCCATCCGAAAGCCTGTTGCGTCAGGAAGCGGAACAAGTGTGTCGTAGCGCCGGGCACGGGGTGCTGAAAATTATTCTCACGCGCGGTGTTTCCGGGCGCGGGTATGCGCCGGACAAGCAGGCACAGCCGACACGTACCGTCAGTCTGTCGCCCTGGCCGGATTATCCAGCCGAACAGCATACGCATGGCGTCGCCGCGCAGTTCTGCCGTACCATGATCTCGCGGAACCAGGCTACCGCGGGCATCAAGCACCTCAATCGGATCGAGCAGGTACTGGCGCGCGCGGAACTAGAGCAGGATTGCCGCGAAGGCCTGATGTGCGATGAATTCGGTCACGCGATCGAAGGCACCATGACGAATCTGTTCATCGTGTCCCATGACAGCTTGCTCACGCCGGATCTGTCGCACAGCGGCGTGGAAGGTGTCATGCGCGGGCTGGTGCTGGAACGGGCGGTGGAACTGTCGCTGGAAACACGCGTAATGGATATCAACAAAAACGATATTTTGCAGGCGGATGAAGTGTTTCTGACCAATAGCCTGATAGGTTTATGGCCGGTGCGCCGTATCGAAGCGAAGCAATATGCCTTGGGCAGGATCACGCAACGGATTCAGGAGGCCATCGTCGATGCGTACGCGGCGGATTAGGCCGGCGATCGGCTTGCTGGTGTTGAGTGCCATGGCCGCCGTTTATCTGTTCTGGTCGTGGAATCATCCGCTTCAGCCCGGCACGGATGTTTATGCGGTCAAGCCGGGTATGTCGCTGCGCGCCTTTGCGCGCGAGCTGAGCAGCCGCGGCGTGCTGCCGGAAAGCCATTCCTTCGTGTGGCTGGCGTATCTGACCGGGCATCAGCGCGACCTGAAGTCGGGCGAATACCGGTTTCGCAACGGAATGACGGCAGGGGAATTGCTGGAGCAGATTGTCGCGGGGCGCGTCATTGAATATCCCGTCACGCTGGTGGAGGGCTGGACATTCCGGCAGTTTCTGGACGCGATCGGGGAGGCGCCCAAGCTTACGCGCACGCTCAGCGGTTTGTCCTCGCGCGCCATCATGGAAAAGCTGGGGCATAAAGGAGAACATCCTGAAGGCCGGTTTTTCCCCGACACATATTATTATTCCTCCGGCCAGACGGAACTGGTAATTCTGGCCAATGCCTATGACAGAATGCAGAAGCTGTTGCAGCAGGAATGGGAAAAGCGCGACAACAATCTCCCGTTCAGGGACGCCTATGAAGCGCTGATCCTTGCTTCGATCGTGGAAAAAGAAACCG
>JBBTKS010000037.1:0-2515 GCA_038058885.1 Pseudomonadota bacterium | reverse complement strand
GAAGATGCGGTCGGGTCGCCTTCCGCCGGCGCCCACGGCGCTTTTTCCCGCGGCGTGAGCGGCGCATAGGGGCCGGCCTTGGCCTCGAAAAACACGCTGCCCGGCTCGAGCGCCATGAGCGTGTGATACATGCCGTGCGGAATATTCACGCCGACTGACTCGTCTCCCGGTGCCAGCACCGCCGTGGCGGTCACGGCGCCACGCTCATCGAAAAAAATCACGCCGAGGCGGCCGCGCACCACGATCAGTGTTTCATCCTTGGTGACCTCGTGGTGGCAATGCGGCTGGATATAGGAATCCGGCTCGATGGCGTTCAGGAGCCGGTTGCAGGTGTCGCTTTCCGAGGCGTGAAAATTGTGATTCCGGCGCCGGCGCGGCGATGCTTTCGCCTGGGACGAAACCCGTTCGAGAAAATCGCGGTCAATGATCTGGAAGGTATTCATGCGCGTCCAACCTACCTGTTGTTTAATTTATCCTTGAGGCCGGCGAAAGGATTATGGGTCGCCGGCTTTTTCTTGTCTGCTTCGGGCATGAATCCCTCGCCGCGCACCAGATACGCGAAACGCTGATGCTCGTTGTCGTGACAATAAAGGCAGAGATTTTCCCAGTTGCTGCCGTCGGACGGGTTGTTGTCGTGGTTGTGGTCCTTGTGGTGCACGGTAAGCTCGTGCAGGTTCTCGCGCGTGAAGTTGCGCCCACAGCGTCCGCAAACCCAGGGATGGAGCTTGAGCGACTGCTCGCGGTAGCCCGCCATGCGCGTGTCGCGCTGCTTGTGCGCTTTCGCGACGACGTCGTCGAGCTTTTTGCCGTCGAGTTGTCCGGACGGTTTGCGCGGACCGGAATTATTGCCTGCCATCAGAGAGTCACCTGGATTCGTTCGTTCATTATATAAAGCATGGCATGATGGGGGAATGATCTTTCGCCCGCCGAATCGCCGTGGATGACCTGAGTCTCCGGGGTCTTTTCGTCGGCGCCTTCGTGTCCGCCACGCTGTTCCCGGGCGGGTCCGAGGCGCTACCGGCGGCGCTTTTCATCGGCGCCGGCAAGGCGGCGCGCGATGCGGTTATTTTGTTTGTGGTGCAGTGCCGGAATCCGGCGTCTTGCGCAATTTTTCGATTTCCCGCGCGAAGTCCTCGAAGCCCGGCGCGCCCTTGGCCAGGCGCACTACGGTCAGCACATCTCCCTGGATTTTTCCGATCACGAATGACGGGGTGCCGGTAATGCCCAGCCCGCGCGCTTCGTCCACATCGCGCATGACGGCCTGCTCGCGCGAGGCGTCGCCGAGACAAGCCGTGAATTTTGCTTCGTCCAGACCGAGTTCGCGCCCGAGCTGCGGGTAAAGCGCGGGGGCCAACCGTCCATGATTCGCATACAAGGCCTCATGCATCGGCCAGAAGCGTTGCTGCGCACCGGCGCAGCTGGCCGCCAGCGCGGCGGGCAATGCCTGCGGATGAATCGACTTCAGGGGCAGGTCCTTGTGTATGAATTGCGCGATGCCGGTGTCCACATATTCCTTTTTGAGCCGGGGAAAAACCCGGTCGTGAAAACCGCGACAGTAGGGGCACTGGTAATCGGAAAATTCCACGATGCCGATCGTTGCCTGTGCGCTTCCCATCCGGTGGGCGCCGGCGAGACCGACCATCGGCGGCGCGATTCTGGCAATGGAAACGGCGCCTTCCTGATAAGCGATGCCGGAAGCCTTTGAGCTTCTCTGGCGGGTTTCAGCCGTGGCCGGTTCGCCGATGGATGCCGGTGCTGGCGTGAGCGTCGTGCAGGCGCCCAACAGCATGGCGGCCACCGCCAGAAAAATAGTTGCGCCGTTCTTGCGCGCGCGCGGGGAACCCGCTCGTCGGTGGCTGCTGTTTGTCATCGGGGAGTGACCTCGGTCAGGATACACAAGAATGGATGGCTTCAGTGTAGATGTCTCCGCCACGGCGCGCCAATCGGGGATCTCAGGCCAGTAGGCTTGCGCGAAGTTTTCCGTCCTCGAGTTCCTTGAGAAACCAGCGCAACGCCTTGCCCTTGTCCGCGGTGCGCCATACGGTCAGCAGCGTCATGCCGGGCTTCGTTTCGAGCACTTGTTTCGCCACCAATCGGCCGGTCTCGAGTTCCGTCCGCACCATGTGCGCGGGCACGTAACCCACGCCGAGGCCGGCACACTGAAACGCGATCTTGTGGCGCATGTCCGGCACCGTCAGCACGTCCTGTCCGCTGAGCAGGCCCGAGGTGCGCGGCGGCAGGTTGCGCGAGCTGTCGGCGGCCGCGATCGAGCGGTACCCGAGTATTTCCTCGGGTGGGATCGGCTCCGGTGCTTTCGCCAGCGGATGCGTCGGCGCCACCGCGAACAGCCACTCTATCGAAGCCAGCGGACGCGTCGAATAGCCGCCGCCGGAAGGCCCCTCGCCCGGCGCACCGATAACGAGATCGGCGCGTCCCGACACCAACGCGTCCCACGCCCCGCCGAAGACCTCCACCAGAATGCGCAGCCGCGTGCCGCACTCCTGATCGCAGAACC
>JBBTKS010000036.1:0-1181 GCA_038058885.1 Pseudomonadota bacterium | reverse complement strand
TTGACGGGAAATATGCGTATGAAGCGGTTCCATAGTGCTCTCCGTAAATTCTCGCAAGCCGTCCCTGGCGATACTTCATTAACTTCGTTGGGCCCCAGCCCGTCCATCCGTGGCCGGGCGTTCGCCGGCACGAATGTACGTGTTAAGTACATTCGTGAAAACCCCGGCTCACCCGTAACGTCCGGTGATATAGTCTTCGGTCTGTTTCTTCGACGGGTTGGTGAAAATGGTGTTGGTATTGCCGAACTCCACCGCCTCCCCGAGATACATGAAGGCCGTATAGTCCGAAACGCGCGCGGCCTGTTGCATGTTGTGCGTGACGATGACGATAGTATAGTTCTTTTTGAGTTCGTAGATCAGTTCCTCGATCTTGAGGGTCGAGATCGGGTCCAGCGCCGAGGCTGGTTCATCGAGCAGCATCACTTCCGGCTTTACGGCGATGGCGCGCGCGATGCACAGGCGCTGCTGCTGGCCGCCGGACAGGCTCATGCCGTTCTGGCGCAGCTTGTCCTTGCCCTCGCCCCACAGTGCCGCCTGCTGCAAGGCCCACTCCACCCGGTCGTCCATTTCCGAACGCGAGAGTTTTTCATACAGGCGCACGCCGAAGGCGATGTTCTCGTAAATCGACATGGGGAACGGCGTCGGTTTCTGGAACACCATGCCCACCCGCGCGCGCAGGCGGAAAAGATCCGTCCCCGGCACAAGGATGTTCTCGCCGTCGAGCTGGATATCGCCGGTGGCGCGCTGGCCGGGATAGAGTTCGTACATACGGTTGAAAGTGCGCAGCAGCGTGGATTTGCCGCAACCCGACGGACCGATGAAGGCGGTGACCATGTTGGTGGCGATATCCAGACTGATGTTCTTGAGCGCCTGGTATTTACCGTAAAAGAAATTCAGGTCGCGTACCTGAATTTTGCCGCGGAGTTCGTTTTCCATTTAGTTATCCATCTGTGCCTTGCGCAGCAGAGTGCGCGCCACGATGCTCAAAATCAGCACGCTCAGGGTGATCAGGAGCGAACCGGCCCAGGCCAGCGTGTGCCATTCCGGATACGGGCTCATGGCGAACTGGAAGATCACCACCGGCAGGTTGGCCATGGGTTGCATCAGGTCGGTGCTCCAGAACTGGTTGCTGAGCGCCGTGAAAAGCAGTGGCGCCGTTTCGCCCGCGATGCGCGCGATAG
>JBBTKS010000035.1:5148-12058 GCA_038058885.1 Pseudomonadota bacterium | reverse complement strand
TGATCGAGGACGCCCTGAAGCAGAAGGTCATTCTCACCACGCCCACGAGCTTCGTCGCATTGCTGCGTGCCATCGCCTACGGCTGGCGGCAGGAGAGTCTCACGGCCAATGCCGAACACATTCGCGATGTCGGTGAGGAACTCTACGGGCGGCTCGCCACCTTCAGCGAACACCTCATGAAACTCGGTCGCAGCCTGAACGGCACGGTGGCCGATTACAACAAGACCATTGGCTCCTTCGAGGCCAAGCTGCTGCCGGGGGCACGCAAGTTTTCCGAAATGGGCGTGGGCGGAGACAAGGCGCTGGAAGAGCCTGAGCGAATCGACAAGGCGGTACGTGACGTGCAGCCAAGCTAGATTTTGAAGAAGAATCGATCGGTCCGTGGCGTGCTATATTTTGGCTGACGCCGCCATTGACGATGACACTGACCACGCGACATAACGTGACACCAAAACAGGCCAAGAATACCGAAGAACAGCCGCTGCTGTTGCTGGTGGAAGACTCCCCGACAACCCAGGCACTGCTGTCGAAATATTTCGGCGGCAATTACCGTCTGCTGCACGCCAGTGACGGGGTGGAGGCATGGGAGGCGCTCACGAAGAATCCGGAAATCGCCCTCGTCATCACCGACATCAACATGCCGAACATGACGGGACATCAGCTGCTGGTGAAGATCCGCAAAAGCGATGACGGTCACTACAAAAACCTCCCGGTGATTGTCATGACCACCTTCGAAGACAACACCGACCGCAACCTTGCGTTTCTGAACGGCGCGAATGATTTCATCACCAAACCGATCGACGAGATGGAGCTGCTGGCACGCGTCAACGTGCACTACCGGCTGGCGCATACCATTCGCGAGCTTGAAGCGAGCAAGACGGCGCTGGCGGAGCTGGCGACCACCGATCCGCTGACCCGGCTCAGGAACCGGCGCGCCTTTTTCGAAAATGGCGCCAAGGCGCTGGCGATGGCGCGGCGTTACGTATCGGACATTTCAGTGATCCTGCTCGACATCGATCACTTCAAGAAAATCAACGATAACTACGGCCATCAGGCCGGCGACGAGGCGCTCGTCGTGGTCGCGCATATCATGACGGAACTGACGCGCAACGTGGACACGGTGGCGCGCATCGGCGGGGAGGAATTCGCCGTCCTGCTGCCGGACACCAACCGTCTGGGCACGGCGGTGCTGGCGGAACGCATCCGTGCCTCCATCGAGCGGGAACAGTTCATCGTCGGCGACAAGATCGTGCCCATCACCGTCAGTATCGGCATCGCCTCGTTCGGCGTGGATCCCGGGGAAGGTATCGATCAGCTGCTGGGAGTGGCGGACAACCGCCTTTACCTGGCCAAGAATAACGGACGCAACCGCATCTGCGTCAACGACGAAGGCAAGACAACTTTCGCCTGATACGGCCGCCTGTTTTCCTATTTCTTAAGCTTGTCCATGGCCGGCTTGGTGGCGTCGTGGATCGCTTCCTTGGTGTCCTTGAGCATCTCGCCGGTGCGTTCCTTGACGCGCTCGGTGATGTCGGGTTTGGCGGCGAACGGGTTGCTGAGCAGCGGCACGTCCTTGCCGAAGTTGATGCCCAGCGGAAAGGCAACGATCAGGCCCAGCACCAAGCCGATAAAGAATTTCTTCATGACGCCCTCTCTGTCTTGATCCTGGCTGCATCATAATAGGTAATGCCGTTCCTGACCACTGCGCAACGGCTTTGCTTGCGTTACAATCCGCGGGCCGTGCCGCCGCGACGGCATATAACAATCGGAATCTCCTTGCCCTTCTATGCCGCGTTACACGCCCGCTCCCGACCTTCTCGCCGCGCGCCGCATTCTCGTCACCGGTGCCGGTGATGGCATCGGGCGCGCGGCGGCGCTGACGTTCGCCGCGCACGGGGCGAGCGTGATTCTGCTGGGCCGCACCGCTTCCAAGCTGGAAAAGGTATACGACGAAATCGAACAGCGCGGCGAGCCACAGGCGGCGATTCTGCCGCTGGACCTCGCCCAGGCCCTGCCTCCGCATTACGAACAGATTGCACAAACCATCGAAAAGGAATTCGGCCGCCTCGACGGCCTGCTGCACAACGCCGCCGACGCCGGCACGCTCACGCCGATGGAACTCTATGAGCCGGACATGTGGTATCGCGTGATGCAGGTGAATCTGCATGCCGCCTGGCTGCTCACGCGCGCCTGTCTTCCGCTGCTGCGGAAATCCGGGGATGCCTCGATCGTTTTCACCACCGCCGATGTCGGCCGCCAAGGGCGTGCGTACCGGGGCGCCTACGGCGTCTCCTGCTTCGGGCTGGAAGGTCTGATGCAGATACTCGCGGATGAGTGTGCCACCGAGACTCGCATTCGCGTCAACAGTCTCGACCCCGGTGCGGTGCGCACCGGCATGCGCGCTCGCGCCTACCCCGGCGAAAATCCCTGGACCCTGCCCGCGCCGGAGGACATCATGCCCGCGTATCTCTATCTGCTCGGACCCGACAGCCGCGGCGTGAACGGCCAGGCGTTGAACGCCGGCGATTTCCTGAAATAGCTCCTCCCAATACTGTTTGCGCCTGTCACCGGCGGAATAAACATGGGTGACCATGCTTTCATTCGGCAAAACGGGCCAATGCGCGCCGGATCAATCCCGCACTCTTTCCATGGTGTACAGCGTCTCCGGGTACTCTTATAGTTACCCGCAACATGGAACCCAAGCTGATCGACCCCTTCAACCGGACGATTGAATATGTCCGTCTGTCTGTCACCGACCGCTGCGATCTGCGTTGTGTGTATTGCCTGCCGGCGGACTATCGGGATTTCTCCGAACCGGAAGAGTGGCTCAGTTTCGATGAAATCGAACGCGTGATCCGCGCCTTCACGGAGCTGGGTGTGCGCCGCGTGCGCCTCACCGGCGGCGAACCATTGACGCGCCACCATTTGCCCGACCTGGCCGCGCGACTGCATGCGCTGCCGCGCCTGGAGGACCTGTCCCTCAGCACCAACGCCGTGCAACTGAAAAAACACGCCCTGCCCCTGTTTCAGTCCGGCGTACAGCGCATCAACGTCAGTCTCGATTCGCTCAAGCCCGAACGCTTCACCGCCATCACCCGTGGCGGAAAACTGAACAAGGTGCTGGATGGACTGGCGGCCGCGCGCCGGGCCGGCATGCATCCGATCAAGATCAATATGGTGGTGATGAAGGACGTCAACGACGGTGAAGTCGAGGACATGGTGCAATTCTGCATCGAGCAGGATTTCACGCTGCGGCTGATCGAGACCATGCCCATGGGCGACACCGGCCGCTCCGCCAGCAATCATTATATGAGCCTCGAAGATGTTCGCCGCCGGTTGGCGGAACGGTTCGACCTGGTGCCGACCGTCATGCCGGGCGGCGGTCCCGCGCGTTACGTGAGCGTGGCCGGAACGAGTCTGCGCATCGGCTTCATCACGCCGATCTCACAGCACTTCTGCGCCGGCTGCAATCGTGTGCGCCTGTCCGCCGACGGCGCGCTGTATCTCTGCCTCGGTCAGGAAGACAAGGTGGAATTGCGTCCGTTGCTACGGCAGGGAATCGGGGATGAGGAATTGAAAAACGCGATCCGGATGGCGATCGCGCGCAAACCGGAAAAACACGATTTCCGCGAGCAGCCCCGGAAAATCGTCCGGTTCATGTCACGGACCGGCGGTTAGCGCCGTTCCAAACCTAGGGAAGTTCCGATTTAATGATTATTTACCGCAAAGACGCGAAGGACGCAAAGAAAAACTCAAGAATTTTGAATAACAAACCTTTGCGCTCTTTGCGCCTTTGCGGTGAGAAATAATATTTTTCAGAGCTTCCCTAGGAAGCGCGGCGGCTCTCGATCAGGTGCTTGATCATCGTGTCTTCGAGTTCGATGCGGGAGGCGAGTTTTTCACCGAGACGTGACAGGTCGTCGGCAAACGACAGGGATATTTCGCAATGATCGCCGCAATCGTATTTGTCGTTGAAATCCAGCGCCGCCTCGGTGGAGCTGGCGATCTGCGGATAAAGCTTTTCGGCCAGGGTGGACACCTGCTGCCGGCGTTCGTTGCCGTTGACGATACGCTCGTAGAGACTGAAGTGGCCGGCGGCAATGTAATCCACCAGCACCTGGCAGAACTTCTGTAGCATTTCCTGCGCCGGCTTGGTGCGTGAATTCTTGCTGTTCTTGTAGGGTTCGAGCCCGGCCATCTGGCAGTACAGCGCCAGCATTTCGGTCCGCTCGGTAATCAGTTTCTGCACCGTCTCTTGTGTGACGGCGCGGCGTTCCGCGGTCCTGGCTCGATGCTGTGCCGTTTGTTTTTGATGTTCCGTTGTCATGGTTCCGTTTTCCGTGTCCCCTCGTGAGGGCAAAACTATACGCCCTCGGCGCCGGTTTGTTAACTCCATCAACTCAAACAAAAATACGCTGCATCATCCGGCGAATATCATCCGGGAAGACCGGGTAATCGGCCCTTGACATCTCGCAACATCCGCTGCAGCCCCCCCTTGCCCATGCGCTTCATCATCTTCTGCATCTGGTCGAATTGCTTGAGCAGGCGGTTCACGTCCTGCACCTGCGTGCCCGAACCGGCGGCGATGCGCCGTTTGCGCGAACCGCGGATGATGTCGGGTAAACGCCGCTCGTGCGGTGTCATGGAGTTGATGATGGCGACCATCAGCTTCACTTGCTTGTCGCCCAGCTGTGCCTTGGCCGCCTCCGGCACCTCGCCCATGCCCGGGAGCTTGCCCATCAGGTTCGCGACGCCGCCCATCTTTTCCATCTGCGCCATCTGGTCGCGGAAATCCTCGAGATCGAATCCCTTGCCCTTCGCCAGCTTCTGGGCGAATTCCTGGGCCTTTTCCTTGTCCGCGGTCCGGGTCGCCTCTTCCACCAGGCCGAGCACGTCGCCCATGCCGAGGATGCGCGCCGCCACGCGCTCCGGATAGAACGCCTCCAGCGCCTGCGTCTTCTCGCCCACGCCCAGGAACTTGATCGGCTTGCCGGTGATCTGTCGGATCGACAAGGCCGCGCCGCCGCGCGCGTCACCATCGGTCTTGGTCAGGATCACGCCGGTGAGCGGCAAGGCATCGTTGAACGCCTTGGCGGTGTTCACGGCATCCTGGCCGGTCATGCTGTCGACCACGAACAGCGTCTCCACCGGCTGGATCGCCGCATGCACCGCGCGGATCTCCTGCATCATGGCCTCGTCGACGTGCAGGCGCCCGGCGGTGTCGAAGATCAGCACGTCCATGACCCGCTTGCGCGCTTCCTCCACAGCCAGGTGCGCGATGTCCACCGGCTTCTGGTCGGGGCGGCTCGGGAAAAATTCCGCGCCGATCGTGGCGGCGAGCTTCTGCAACTGCTCGATCGCCGCCGGACGGTACACGTCGGCGCTCGCCACCATGACGGATTTTTTCTCGCGCTCGCGCAGGAAGCGCGCGAGTTTGGCGACGGTCGTGGTCTTGCCGGAACCTTGCAGTCCCGCCACCAGAATCACGGCGGGCGGGCGCACCGCCAGGTTCAGCCGCTCGTTGGCCGCGCCCATGAGCGCGACCAGCTCGTCGTTGACCACCTTGACCAGCGCCTGTCCCGGCGTGAGACTCGTCAACACCTCCTGCCCCGCGGCCTTGATCCGCACGTGCTCGACGAAATCCTTCACCACCGGCAGCGCCACGTCGGCCTCGAGCAGCGCCATGCGCACCTCGCGCAAGGCCTCGCGCATGTTCTCTTCGGTGAGCCGGCCCTCGCCGCGCAGGCGCTTGAGGGTGGCTTGCAGTCGTTGACTTAAGTTATCAAACATAAGAATTGAATCTCACCGCAAAGGCGCAAAGAGCGCAAAGTAAAAAATCATCTAAAAGAACCTCTGATTAATTCCGTTCGTCCTGAGCTTGTCGAAGGATGAATAGTACAAGAGATTGATTACATGGGCCCGCCGTTCATGGTTCGACAGGCTCACCACGAACGGCGGGAATTAATCAGAGACTCCCTAAAAATTATCAGTTTGATTTTAGCGCGAAGTCACGCTTTTCTTTGCGTCTTTGCGGTGAAAAATATTCATAGCTCAAATACTTCGCCGCGCATCAACCGCCGCGGCGTGTTATCGGGAATATGCCGTGCGATTTCGCGCATGATGTCATCCTCGCGGCCCGGCATCAAATGCGTGATATGAGCCCGTGGGCCCGGTTTCAATTTTTTCAGTTCGTCCGCCAGCAGCGAAGGACACAGGTGTTTGGAAATCCGGCTCAGCTCCGCGTCGGCATCCAGAAAGCTGGTTTCGATGATCACATGCCGGAGATCGCCGGTCGCGTTCAGCACCTTCCAGAATTCTTCCGTCGTCGTGGTGTCGCCGCTGAAGGCAAGGCTACCTCGGGCACCGCTTAAAAGATAACCCACCGCCGGGACCACGTGAGTGACCGGGATGCTGCGCACGCGCCGCTGATTCAGCGTCATCTCGCCGCCCGCCGGCAAGGCATGATATGTCATGAACGGCGCCTCGGATGTCGGGATGCGACTGAAGTCCGGCCAAAGCTCGCCGTTGAAAAGATGCGCGCGCAGCGTGGCCAGCGTCGCCTCCTGCGCGTAAACCCGCACCGGCTCGCGGCGGTCGGCGCCCACGGTGTCCAGCATGAACGGCAGCATGGTCACGTGGTCGAGATGCGAATGGGTCAGAAACACGTGGTCGATGGCGCACATTTCCTCCAGCGTGAGATCGCCGACGCCGGTGCCCGCATCGATGAGGATGTCATGATCCACCAGGATCGACGTCGTGCGCGCCTGCGCGCCGATGCCGCCGCTGGCTCCCAGAATCCGGATTTTCATCTGTGGTGTTGATCTCTCATACTTGTGCCGCTCTACATGCCATCCGTGGCGAGGTTTAATATGACTTCGATCAACCCCAGCCGCGCCATACGTGGCGCGGC
>JBBTKS010000035.1:0-5138 GCA_038058885.1 Pseudomonadota bacterium | reverse complement strand
GGCGGGGCGCTCGGCGGCGCGAATGCACGTTAAGTGCATTCGCGACAATTTCGCCAGGAGCGAAATTGGACGCGCTTCAGCGCGCCCAAGGGGTGCGCGCCACGGATGGCGCGCATCAAAACCTCGCCTCACCCCCGCACTTCAAAGGCGAGGCAACCTGTGCCATCATGGGCGGACGCATTATGACCAATCCCGTCATGAATTTCCTCGCCTTGGCGCTGTATCTCAGTGCCGCGGGACTGCTTGGCCTGCGTCTGGCACGCGGGGAAGTGGTGACCGGAAGCGCCAAAATCGGCATTTTGAGCCTCGGGCTCGGCGCGGTCGTGCTGCACGCGACGCTGCTGTACACGCGGCTGTGGCAGGAAATTGGCCTGAATCTCGCCTTCACGCCGGCCTTCTCGCTCGTGGCCTGTGTCATCGCGGCACTGTATCTCGTCACTTCCATCATTCGCCCGGTGGATAACCTCGGCATCCTTATTATGCCCATTGCCGGCCTTACGGTGCTGGTCGAATGGCTGTGGCCCGGACGCATGTCTCTGCCTCTGGCCTCCAGCGCGTCGGCGGTGCACATTGTCGTGGCCATCCTGGCCTACAGCCTGTTGTGCCTGGCCGCGGCACAGAGTCTGATGCTGCTGATGCAGGAACGCCACCTGCGGAGCAAGCATCCGGGCGGATTCATCCGCGCGCTGCCGCCGATGCAGACCATGGAAAGCGTGATGTTCCAGATGATCGGTTTCGGTTTCATCCTGCTCACACTCACTCTGATCAGCGGCTCGTTTTTTGCCGAAGCCATCTTCGGCCAGCCGTTCAAGTTGACTCATCATATGGTGCTGGCGGAGCTCGCGTGGATCGTTTACGCGATCCTGCTGGTCGGCCGCTGGCGTCTCGGATGGCGCGGACGTCCAGCCATCCATTGGACCCTGGGCGGCTTTGCGCTGCTCGTGCTGGGCTATTTCGGCAGCAAGTTTGTGATTGAAGTCATTCTGAACCGTTGAGGCTTTGCTCCGCTTGCCGGTTCAGCGAGGCTGGACGTTCATCGGCAATGCCGGCGTCGTTTTGTGCGGCGCATGCGGCTGCCAGCCCACCACCGCCAGCATGACGAAGAAGCCGATGATGTAAGCGACGGCGACATGCCAGCCGCTCTTCAGCCAGGAGCCGACGGACCGGGCTTCCGGAAAAAGATTTGACAAGGCCACGCCGGCGGAAGAACCGAACCAGATCATGGAACCGCCAAAGCCCACGGCATAGGCCAGCACTCCCCAGTCATAACCCCCCTGTTTGAGAGCCAGGGCGGTGAGTGGAATGTTGTCGAACACCGCCGAGACGAAGCCCAGGCCAAAGGCGGTCTGCCAGGAGGCGACAGGCAGTTTTTCCACCGGCATCAGCGAAGCGCACAACACCAGTGACAGCAGGAATACGCTGCCCTTGACGGCCTCGGGCATGAGACTCCACTCCGGCTTGCGCAGCGGCGTGGCGAGCAGCAGGGCAACCCATACCGCCGCGCCGATGAACGGGAAGACAGATGAGTATTCCGCATGGCGCGTATTGATGATGACATTGGCGCCGATAGCCGCGGCCAGGATCCAGACCACGATAGCCACCCGCGCCCAGTCCACCCGAACACCGGCGCTGGCATCCTTCTGAATCGGGGCAAAAGCGTGTTGCTGCCGCGCCGCGAACACGCCGAAGAACAGCAGCGCCGCAATCGCCGCCGCATAGGCGTGAAAAACATCGGCGGGATCCACTCCGTCGATCCACATCATGGTCGTGGTGGTATCGCCCACCACGCTGCCTGAGCCGCCGGCGTTGGAGGCGGCGACGATGGCGGCGAGATAACCGATATGCACGCGGCGGTGAAACACGCTGGCGGCCACGGTGCCGCCGATCAACGCGGCGGCGATGTTGTCCAGAAACGAAGACAGCACGAACACCATCGCCAGCAGCATGAAGCCGCCATTCCAATCGTCCGGCAACCAGCGCGGCAGTATCTTCGGTATGTGACTTTCCTCGAAGTGGCGCGACAGCAGGGAAAATCCCAGCAGCAGTCCAAGCAGATTGGTCAGCACTACCCACTCGTGATGCAGGTGCCCGAACAGTCCGGACAGACCGCTGCCGGCATGGAAGCCGGTGACCAGCAGCTTGTAGAGCGTAATCGTGAACAGCCCGGACAGCGCGACCGCCAGGGTGTGGTGATGGAACAGCGCCACGCCCAGCAGAGTCAGCGCGAACAGAATGAACTCGACAGGGATGCCAAGCAGGGCCGGGGCTTCGGCGGCGTGGGCGGGGGATGCGAATAACAGGCCGACGGCGAGGAATACCGGCAACTTCGTGGCGACGGCCATGACCAGGTTCGATCTCATTGGATTGGGTATATTATCGATTTTCATACTCGGAGGGCGACTCATGCATAAGATAATGTTTCCGGTGGATGGCTCGGCCGGTTCGGAGAACGCGGCGCGTTACCTGATCGGTTTCGTCAGGGATGTGGGCGTCATGGAGATTCATCTGCTCAATGTACAGGCCCGGGCCGAAGACTGGGAGGTGAAGCGGTTTCTGCGCGAGGATGAGCTCGCCACCATGGCCCGGGAGTACAGCCAAGCGGCCCTTGCTCCCACGAAGGCGATCCTGGATGCCGCCGGCATTGCCCACACGACGCACATCGAGCACGGCGAGGTGGCCACGACCATCGCCAGGATGACCCAGGCACTGGGCTGCGATCAGGTGGTCATGGGCAGCCATGGCCGGGGTGCCCTCGAAGGCCTGCTGCTCGGTTCCGTGGCCACCAAGGTCCTGCACCTGGTGAATGTGCCGGTCACTCTCGTCAAATAAGCCTCCGTTAGAGCAAGTCCGGGCTTCGATCTCGGCTTATCAAACCAAGCTCAACCACATAATAATTGAGTACTGGCGTGGGTCGTTTACGTGGTGCTGCCGGTCGGTCGCTGGCGCCTGGACTGGCGCGGTCGCCCGGTCATTCACTGGACCCTCGGCGGATTTTTTCTGCTTTTGCTGGCATACTTCGGTAGCAAGTTTGTGCTGGAAATACTGCTCAAGCGCGGCTGATGCAGGATGCAGTACGGGTAACCGGATGATAATAATTAAAGGATAACTCACCGAACAAAATAAGGGGCTCACATGACTGATCCGACTTCGCACAGCGGCGGCAAGATGATAACGCGCGTCGCAGTCTACGGGTTCATATCGCTGGTGTTATATTTTCTGCTGTACTTTTTCGAGGACTCCATCCTCGCCTTCACCTCGCAGGGCGGCTGGTACTTCATCGCTCCTATCGTGATCGCCTTCGTGTTTTCCTATTTCCACGGATCCTTTACCTCCCACTTCTGGGACACCCTCGGCATCAAGGCCAAGAAATAAGGAGGCGGCGTGGATCTGGCAACGGCAACGAATTTCATCCCACTCAACGCGCTCGACGTAACCTATCTTCTGGTCGTCGGCTTCATCGGCGGTCTGGTCAGCGGCTTTATCGGATCCGGCGGCGCCTTCGTGCTCACGCCGGCCATGATGAGCATGGGCGTGCCCGGTATCGTCGCCGTAGCCTCCAACATCTGCCACAAATTCCCCAAGGCCCTGGTTGGCGCGATCAAGCGCGCCAAGTACGGCCAGGTGGACGTGAAGCTCGGGCTCGTGGTCGGCGTCTCGGCCGAGGCGGGTGTGCTCTACGGAGCGCATATCCAGCAACTGATCCATCAACGCTTCGGCGACGCCGGATCCAACCTCTACGTCAGCCTCGCTTTCGTCATCATACTTGGCATCATCGGCAGCTACGTACTGTGGGATGCGATGAAAACGCGCAATACCACGAGTGACGAACCGGAAAAAGTTGCGCGTCTCGCCCGCTGGGTGCAGACGATCCATATTCCCGGTACGATGGTCTACTTCAAGAGCCTCAACGCCCGCGTCTCGGTTCTGTTCACCATCCCGCTCGGATTCGCCACCGGCATGCTCGCGGCGACCATTGCCGTGGGCGGTTTTATCGGTGTCCCGGCCATGCACTACGTGCTCGGCGCGCCCGCGCTCATGGCCTCCGCCACCGAGCTGGTAACCGCCTTCGTCATGGGCGTGGGTGGCTCGATGAAGTATGCCTGGAGCGGACTCGTGGATATCCGCCTCGCCATGATCATTCTTGCCGGGTCGCTGTTCGGCATCCAGCTCGGCGCGATCGGCACCACCTACGTCAAGCCGCACATGATCAAGATGGTCATGGGCGTGATCATGGTGCTGGTGATGTTCTCACGCGCCATCGCCATTCCCGTGTACCTGTCGGAACTCGATCTCATCGACAAACTCGCCCCCCATCTTCCTGGCGCTCTGCTCAACATCAGCTTCGTGGTGCTGATTGCAGCGCTCGCGAGCGGCGCGGCCATCGTATTTGCCGCCCTGTGGACCGGTATCAGTGCTTCACGCCGTGAGGCGGTGCTTGCCACCTCGGCGACCACGGCATTCTCTCCCGATACGGTAGCCTCTCCGGCCAACCCGCAACTCTCACCGCTCGGCCGCTTCGAGCGCTTCCTGCTTGCCACCGACGGCTCGGAGTACAGTGCCGGCGCCGTACGCGAAGCCTTACGCATGGCGGGCAAGTGCGGCGCGCGTGTGCGCGCGGTCACCGTGATCGCCGGCGGCGATGCCGAACTTTATGCCATGGGTGAACAGCTGATCACCAAGGAGCTGAATTCCGCCCGCGCTTGCCTCGACGATGTGCACCTGCTGGCATCGTCCGCCGGCGTGGCGTATGAGAGCGAGGCAAGCCAGGGTAACCAGGTCTATCAGGAAATTGTTTCCCAGGCCGAAAAGATGCAGGCCGATCTGATCATCATGGGGCGGCGCGGCCGCCATGGAATGGCGCGGCTGATGGTGGGCCCGTCGACCGTGCGCGTCATCGGCCACGCGCGATGCAACGTACTCGTTGTCCCGCGTGCCGCGAAACTTACCGGACGGCACTTCGTGGTCGCTTCCGACGGTTCGCGCTATGGCGACACCGCGGCTCTCACGGCAGCGCGGCTCGCAAAACTATACGGCACGCCGGTCACCGTGATCTCGGTCACCAGGCCGGAACATAGCGAAGAGCGGCGGCGTGAAGCTCACCAGATTGTGAACCGCCTCGTTTCCTTCCTGAAGCAGGA
>JBBTKS010000034.1:0-4660 GCA_038058885.1 Pseudomonadota bacterium | reverse complement strand
TGTTTGCCCTTGTTCAGCAGCGTCAGGTTTCGCTCCAGCCCTTCCTTGATCAGGTACTTTTCGAATTCCGCCGCGGTATCGAAGCTCACGGAGAATTTCGTGCTGCGGTAACCGATGACCGTCAACCCCGCGGCCGTGATTGGCACCGTGCCGGCCGGGTCGTCGCCCGGCAGCCCGGGCACGGGTTTTTCTCCCTGGGCGTTGACATAAACGTAGCGTTCGAACCATTCCGGGATATACGGCGCCGGATCGCCCTTGAAATCCATGCCCACGTAAAGATGCACGGGAACTTTCTGTCCCACGGCGGGACGGAAGCTCTCGGGCTCGATCCAGAAGTCATGGGCCTGAACCGCCGGGACGAAGCAAACAAAATAGAACAGTGCCGCGAGCCGGCACGCTTTTTTTACAGTAAACTGACGGCGTTTTTGGGAGAGCATGGCGGTGTGTGGACTGGCAGACGGTTAAACCGGAAGCGGCTCAAGCATAACACAGCCCCTCTGAGCACCCCTACGCGGAACTCTTTGTCGTCGCCATGATGAAAAATCATTTCTGGTGTGCCCTGATCGTGCTGGCGGCGTTGTGCTGGCCGTTCGGTTCGATGGCGCACGAAATCCGTCCGGCGATCGTGACGGTCACGTTCAAGGTCGACGGCCGTTATCAAATCGACATCTCCGCCAACATGGAAGCGGTGCTGGCCGGCGTCAGCCCCAAACATTCCGATACCGATGAATCGCCGAATGCGCGCAGCTACGATCAACTGCGCGCGTTGCCGGCCGCGGAACTGAAGGCGCGCATCCGGGATTTTTCCGGGAGCTATCTCGCCGGCATTGCCGTTGAATTCGACGGCGCGCGGGCGACCCCGGTACTCGAATCGCTCGAGGTGCCGGACGCGGGCGATCTGCAACGCGCGCGGTTGAGCACGCTGCATCTGGCGGGAACCGCGCCCGCCGGCGCGTGCGAGTTCCGCTGGACCTACGCGCCGGAGTTCGGTTCCAGCGTGCTGCGTTTGCAGAAGGAAGGCCGCGAAGGCATGGCGGCGTTCTGGCTCAAGGAAGGAACCCGGAGCGCGCCGTATCCACTGGCCGGGGAAGTGAAACCGGTGGCGCGCGGCGAGGTCGTGCAGCAGTACACCGCGCTCGGGTTCACGCATATCCTGCCCAAGGGGCTGGATCATATTCTCTTCGTGCTCGGCCTGTTTTTGCTCAGCGTGAAATGGAAACCGCTGCTGATTCAGGTCACGTCGTTCACGGTGGCCCACACCATCACGCTCGGCCTGTCCATCTACGGATTCATTTCGCTGTCACCCGCGATCGTGGAGCCGCTGATCTCCGCCTCCATCGTGTACGTGGCGATCGAAAACGTGGTCACGTCCGAACTCAAACCATGGCGCGCGTTCGTGGTGTTCGGCTTCGGCTTGTTGCACGGGATGGGATTCGCCGGGGTGTTGAGTGAAGTCGGCCTGCCGCGCTCGGAATTCCTGACGGCGCTGCTGACGTTCAATCTCGGCGTGGAACTGGGCCAGCTCGGCGTCATCACGCTGGCTTATCTGCTGGTTGGCCTGTGGTGGAAGCACAAGCCCTGGTACCGCCAGCGTATCGTGCGTCCGCTCTCGATCCTGATTGCCGCGGTCGGATGTTACTGGACGGTGGAGCGGGTCTTCGGCTGAGCGCGGCCCTGGCCGGTTTGCTGTTGCCAGGAGGAACGCGGAGAGAAATCGTAATCGTTATGACGTCGCGCCCCCGCCACGCGCCGCTCCACCCCGCGCCACGACTGGCGCTTCATGCGTTGTTCCGGACGCGCACGGTAGACACACTCGCGCACGGACAAGCGGCTGCCATTCAGCATGGTGTTGTGCAGGTTGACGATCGCTTCGCAGGCGGCCTGCTCCGGCACCAGATACACATGGCCGTAGCCCAGCGGCAAGCCGGTGGCGGTGTCGCGCATGACGATGGCGTTGATGATCGTGCCGTAACCGCCGAACAACCGGCGCAGATCGTCCGCCGTGACCGCCGCCGTGAGATTGCCCACGAAGATATTCATTCCCGCCCCTAGTGACCTGATGATCTAATTATTTTGTGTCATTCTCTGCAAGCGATGCAGGGCTGACAAGTGGTCTTTCCCGCGTGGATAAAAATATCATTTGTACCAAGGAGTTTGGAGGCAATGTCGATGCGATTTGCCAACCTGAAAAGCCTCATTCCCGGCTGCTTAACGACAAAAGTACCGATCAGGGTGAAAGGCTGATTTCGGATGTGTCGGCGCGCGATGCGCGCGCGGGCAGGGTTTTTTTCAGCAGGCGCATTACTTTGACCGCGGTCGCGCGGTAGCCCGTGAGTTTCCCGCCGTAGACGGTAACGAGCCGCACGCGGTCGGGATTGTCCGGATGCAGGATGGTTTCGCGCGAGCGATGAAACGCCGCCCCGGAACCGTGCGGCAGCACGCGCAGGCCGGCAAAGCTGCCGAGCAACGTGCCGCGGTGACCGGGGAAATAGTGCCATAGCGTTTCCTGCAGATAAGCGACTTCCTCCGGCCGCGCGCTCACGGCCGAGAGATCGCCGTCGAAGGGAGTTTCCGTCGTACCCACCAGGGTGTGTTGTTGCCAGGGCATGACGAACACGGCGCGCCCGTCTTGCGGCGCTTCCAGGTAATAGATGCCGTGGCGGGTTTCGTTTCCGACAATGATGTGCGCGCCCTGGACGAGATCCACCGGCAGCACCGCGGGACGCGGCGTGATGCGTTCGAGCACCGTGCCGGCCCACGGGCCGGCCGCGTTCACCAGGGTTTTGGCGCGGCAGATATGTTCATCCTTGCCCTCGAGAATATGCACCACGTAGTCATCGTCTCTGCGCCTGGCCGACAGGAAGTTCGCCGGGCAGCGCAGTTCGGCGCCGAATTTCTGCGCCGAGCGCATCACCGCCTGCGTCAGCAGGACGTCGTCGGTCTGCGCGTCCTGGTAGCGAAACACCGCTTGCAGGCCACGGGTATCGAGCCCGTCGAGACCGTCCCAGCGCGCGCGTGGCAGGGTATCGAAGCGCGCATGGCGGGAAAGCCCGTCGAGCAGCGCGTAGAGACCGAGTCCGGCGCGGATCATCCACGGAGGGCGGCGGCTGTTGCCGTAGACGGGAATGTGGAACGGAACCCGGTGCACCAGGCCGGGCGCGATCCGCAGGAGGATTTCACGTTCGCGCAGCGATTCGCGCACCAGCCCGAACCGGGCGTTTTCCAGATAACGCAGCCCGCCGTGGATGAGTTTGCTCGAGCGGCTGGAAGTGCCGCTCGCCAGCGCTGCGCGTTCGAGGAGCAATACCGAGTAGCCCGCGGCCGCGGCTGCCTGAGCCACGCCCACGCCGTGAATGCCGCCGCCGATGACCACGACGTCGTAATCCGCCGTGGACATCAGCGAGCGTCCGGGCGCGCCAGTTCCTGGAGCATCTCGCCGACGGCGAAGGTCTCGATGAAGTCGACGCCGCGCTTGGCCAGGTCCAGCGCCACGCGCGGTTCCGCGACTTCGAAGATGACGAGCTTCATGCCCTGTACCCGGAGCTCTCCTTCCCGCGGCAGGTCGTTGACATCGCAGAAGAGAAACTGCGGCTGGATGGCGGCAACGATTTCCTGTTGACGTTCTTTCCAGTGATCGATGACCACGCCGATTTGTCGCCAGCCGTTGCGGCGCGCCGTGAGCAGGGCTTCCAGGGCATAGGAGATCAGCACGCACTGTTTGAGTACCGGCTTGAGCGCGCGCCGCACCAGGTTCAGCATCGTGTCGACACCGAAGTGTTCGAGGCTGGAACGCTTGAGTTCGATGAAGGCGGTGACGTCCCGGTGGCGCTGCAGGAAATGTCCGAGCTCGGCCAGGCGGGTGATGTGCACGTCGTTGAAACGGTCGCCGAATTTCCCCGGCTCGCTCGCGTGAAACGCCCATAGCTCGTCATAGCGGTAATCTTGTATTCTGCCGTCCACGCCGCAGAGGCGCTTCAGGCCGCGATCGTGAAACAGCACCGGCACCCGGTCGCGGGAGATCTGCACGTCCACCTCGACGAAGCGCGCACCGGCGGCCACGGCGGCCTCGATGCCGATCAGGGTGTTCTCCGGATAATGCCGGGGGTATCCCCGGTGTCCCACCAGTTGCGGGATGATCATAGGGCAACTTTAGCACCCTGACGGGGCTGGTCCGATAGCGTCGTGACTGCTTTTGCGTACCTAAGGTGACGGCAAGCTTCTGAGACAAACGCCTGTCCCCGAGGTCCAAGCCGTCTCAGCTTGCGCTGGTTCTGGCATGGGCTAAGTTACTAAGGAGATGCTTGGACGGCTGTCTGATTCAGGCGGCGGTCGGGCCTGATTAAGACCAGGCTTTTGGATATTCCGGACTACATACCGTACAGGGAGGTACCATGAGTAAAAGTTTTCTTGCGACATGCGTCATATCGACCTTGACCTTTTGCGTCGCGCCTGTTTTCGCCGCCAGCGCCGATGACTGGGGTGTCAACCTCAAGGCCGGGACGTTGGGCGCCGGCGTCGAGTTGTCGAAGTCCCTGAGCGACAAATTCAGCGCGAGCCTCGGCTTCAATTCCTACCATTACAAAACCACGGACAGTGCCAGCGGCATTGATTACGACTACAAGCTGGAACTCCAGTCCGCGTCGCTGCTGGCCAACTACCA
>JBBTKS010000033.1:0-2973 GCA_038058885.1 Pseudomonadota bacterium | reverse complement strand
TGAACGGCGCGCAGTCGGCGCAGCCGGACGGGACCGCCAAGCTGTGTCTGGGCTGCCACGACGGCACGGTGGCGCTCGACACCTTCGGCAAGTATGCCGGCGGCTGGTTCATGGATGACCAGAACCCGAACCTCATCATCCCCGGCCTTGCCGACGGGGCAAACCGCGACCTGCGCGGCACGCACCCGATCTCAATCGCGTACGACCCGGCGGCGGACGGGAAGCTGCAGCCGAAATCGACCACGATGGGCACGAGCGGCACCATCGCCAACGTGCTCGACCAGGATAAGGTACAATGCTCGTCGTGCCACGACGTGCATGATCAGGAGTCGGTGGCGGGCACGAATCTTCTGCGCGTGGCGCAGACCGTGGCACAGGGAGGCAACCCTTCGGGCCTGTGCCTTACTTGCCATGTGAAGTGAGATGATGCCCGGTTTACGTCATGACAGGGGGCCATGCCCCCTTATTTTTGACAAGCATCAATGTTGACGCGGGCACCGCTGGATAAGGTGATGCGAATACATCCGGTTGCGGACATGTTCCGTTTCGGAAGGAGAAGGCGGTGTGCTGGATGTTTGTTCGGTAGCGGGGTTACGCATGCGGCGTCTGTCGGTTGGCCTTACCTTGATCCTGAGCCTGACGCTCTTCACCGGCGGTACGGCCGCGGCGCAGAAGAAGGACTTTCCCCTCACGCCGGGGGCGTCCTGCGTGAGTTCGACCTGCCATGCGGACACGGCGAAGAAAAAGTTCGTCCACGCCGTGGCCGCCGACGGCGGCACCTGCAGCCTGTGCCACCAGCCGCAGGACAACGCCCACCGCTTCAAGTTTCCCGCCGAAGGCGCGGCGCTGTGCGCGCAGTGCCACCCGAGCAAGTCGGACAAGAAGTTCGTGCACACCCCGGTCGCGGCCGGCCTGTGCACGCTGTGCCACAACCCGCACCAATCGGATTACCCGAAGCAGCTCAACTCCCCGCCTACGGCGCTTTGCCTGACCTGCCATGACAAGAAGCCTTTTCAGGGGGCGGTGACGCACGCGCCGGTGGCGGACGGCCAGTGTATCCAGTGCCACAATCCGCATACTTCGGATCAGCCGCGGCAGCTGCAGGCCGCGGTGCCGCAACTTTGCTTCACCTGTCATGACAAGCCGCAGAAGGACGCCAAGGGGGTGTTCCTGCCGCCGGTCAAGGCCACGTTCGAGGACAAGCAACTGGTGCAGCATGCGCCGTTCGCTATCGGGGGCTGCCTGATGTGTCACTCACCGCATGCGGGCCCCAACTACCGGCTGCTGGTGAAACCTTATCCGGAGTCGTTCTACACCAGCTTCACGAAGGAGAAATATTTTTGTTTTAGCTGCCACAGCGAGAAGGCCTTCGCCGAGCCGCGCACCATGACCGACACCGAGTTCCGCAACGGCAACCTGAATCTGCACTACCGGCACGTGAACCGGAAGAAGGGCCGCGCCTGCCGCGCCTGCCATGATCATCATGGCGACAAGTACCCCAAACTCATCCGCGATAGCGTGCTGTTCGGCAGCCGCCAGATTACGATTGACGTGTTCGAGAAGACCGAGACCGGCGGGAAGTGCGGACCTACCTGTCACGCGGAGCTGCGCTACGACCGGTTCGACCCGGTGCGCAACCCGCTTAAGGTCACACCGCGCGAAGGGAAGGACGCTACGCCCGAGGAACTCGAGCGGGCGCGCGCGACCCAGACGAAACGCAAGTAGGCCGGGTTGCCGGCGAGGAGGCAAGTTGAGGAGGAAAATTATGGTCAGGCGTAACATCGCATTGGGCCTGGTGTTGGGTTTTCTGGGTGCCTGCGCCCATCAGGCGGACAAGGTGGAGACGGTGTTCTATCCGATGCCGCCCGAGCAACCGCGGCTTCAGTTTCTGACGAGCCTGACCAAGGAGGAGGATTTCGGGGAGTCGAACGCCTTCCGCGAGTTTTTGCTGGGCAAGCAGGAGGAGGGCAAGCGGCTGGCGCGGCCGTACGCCATGGCGCACGAGAAGGGCATGCTTTATATCGCCGACAAGACGGTCCGCAAGATCATGATCGTCGATCTGGAAAAACACAAGTTTGACTATATTCGTGACGCCAAGGGCGGTGCGTTGCAGGATCCTTCCGGGATCTTCATTACGCCGGACGGCTACAAGTACGTGGCCGACTCGGCGCGCGGGCAGGTCGTCGTGTACAACGAGCGCAACGAGTTCCACCGCGCCTACGGCGCGGAGAACCAGTTCCGGCCGGTGAGCGTGGCGGTGCACGGGAACAACGTCTACGTCTGCGATCTGAAGGACAACGAGATCGAGGTGCTGGACAAAAATTCGGGAGAAGTGCTCAGGAAGATCGGCGGCCCGGGCAAGGAGGAGGGCCTGTTTCACAAGCCGACCCATGTGGCCGTGGACGATGCCGGCAATCTGTTCGTCACCGACGCGTTCAACTTCCGCGTCCAGCAGCTGGACGCGAACGGCAAATTCGTCCGCACCGTCGGCTACCAGGGCTCGCACCCGGGCGCCTTCGCCCGGCCCAAGGGCATCGCCGTGGACCGCCAGGGGCATCTGTACGTCGTTGACGCGGCCTTCGAGCTCGTGCAGGTATTCGACATCGCGACCGCCGAGCCGCTGCTGCCGTTCGGCAAGTACGGCCCGGCCCCGGGCGGCACTTATCTGCCCGCCGGTATCCATATCGACTATGACAATGTGCCGTACTTCAGCCAGTACGTCGACCCGGACTTCCGGGTGAAGTACCTGGTCTATGTCGGCAACCTGCTGGGGGACAAAAAGCTCAACATCTACGGCTTCGGCGACTGGATCGGCCCGCCGCTGAAGGGCTTGCCGCCGCGCCCGGTCGCGCCGCCCGCATCCGCATCCGCCCCCGCACCCGCGGCCGGCGGGTCGGTGGACGCGCCACCGGTCACGCCGCCCGCACCGGCACCCGCGGCCGGCGGGCCGGTGGCCGCGCCATAGGGGGCGCC
>JBBTKS010000032.1:0-8629 GCA_038058885.1 Pseudomonadota bacterium | reverse complement strand
CCGGACTCGCCGGGGCCCGCCATGAAATCGAGTTCGCCCAGTTGTTTGTCGCGCAACTGGAAGGATTTGCTGCGCAGCTCCACCGTCGGCAGCCGGCGCGGGTCGGCCTGTTCATCACGGCGCTCATGCTGCTTGTCCGGCAATACCAGGCGCGCCAGATCGAGTTCGAACCTGGCGGCGGGGCCTTTGCCGGAAAATTTCACATTGCCGGCCATGGAGGCACCGCTGACATTGCCGCTCCAGACATCGCGGTTGCGGGTGAAATCGAGCGAGAAATTTCCGAACCGGCGGTCGAACATGCTGAACGAGCGCACTTCGGCGCTCACATGATTAAGCCATGCCGGGATTCCACCGCTGCCATCGCCCAGAAACGGCCACCATTGATCCATATCCACTTCGTCAAGACGGGCGCTGACATGCAGACCGCGCTCTTTCGGCAACGCCACTGATTCTTCGGTCGCTCCCGGCTTCCTGCCTCCCGTGCTGTACAGGGACGTACTAATGTCGCGAGAAGCAGGAAGCTGAGAGCGACCGACACTTGTACTTCCCTGTACATCGCCGAAGCCGATCCGGCCACGCGTCAGGCTCCAGCCGCCTGTCTCGCGTCCGAACAGAAGCCTGCCGATCGCGCGATTTCCCACGCTGACCCCCAGCGCGATATTGTCACGTGAGCTCGACTCGGTGCGGACAACAAGTTTTTCCTCGGCCAGTCCCTTCGTCCG
Source organism: Pseudomonadota bacterium (assembly GCA_038058885.1). GTDB lineage: Bacteria > Pseudomonadota > Gammaproteobacteria > Acidiferrobacterales > Sulfurifustaceae > Sulfuricaulis. Next base: position 7,907 of record JBBTKS010000032.1, on the reverse strand, counting down.
GTCGAGCGGCGCCGGCAGAGATATTTTCAGATTTCGCAGATCGGCTTCGGCATGCAGATTGCCCGCGACATTGTTCCAGCGCCAAGTGGCATTCCAATTAACGCCACCCGAAATGCGCGGGGCGATCTGAGCGCCCAGCATGGGCGCCACTCCCTGCGCGGGAATAACGCCCTCTCCGTGAATGCGCAACTGGCCCTTGTCCTGGCCCGCGGCCAGAACCGTTTCGCCGCCGAGAAACCGTGACCGCAAAGCACCCTCACGGATGCCCGACTCCGTGAAGCGCACGCTGCCCTCGAGTCCCTCGGCGGCCACGCCGGTGCCGGGAAACTGCAGCGTGCTTTTCAGGAAACGGTATTCACCGGAAATGGCGGTGGCGTGCGTGTCGCTCAGCGGAATGTTCAGGTCCAGACTGAGTGCCCCCTCGCCAACGCCCTGCAACCCGGCCGGCACATAGGCCAGCCAGCGTGCCGTGCCGGGCTCAGGCTTGACCTCGCGCAGGACATTCAATGTTTCGTTGACCGGACCGGTGACCTTGCCGCTCACGTGCACAACGCGATGGCCGTCGCTGGTATCCCGGGTCTGGACCACGACCTGGCTCGCGTTGAGATTGCCGATTTTGCCGTTGCCGGTTATCAGCACCTCGGGGCCGTTGACCGCCACATCCACTTCCGCCTGCCGAATCGGCTCCCAGCCGGGGAGAAACCGATAAATGCCGCGGCGCACGTGCCCACGCAGCTCGAACTTTCCGGTCTGGTGGCGGAAGGGAAAATCATGAATGGGACCGTCGTAAATCAGGTAGCCTTGCGTGATCTCGCCGCCCAGGAAGGAACGCTCCATCCACGCCAGCGTGGAAGGAGACAGGCGATGGACGGGAAAATAACGCGTCGCGTGCGCGCCGTTACCGTCGTGGAAATCCACGCGCAGCTTTACATGCGGCGATACTGTCTTGTCCAGCGGGAGGCGCACGCTCAGTTTCCCGGTTCCCTGGATATCCTCGCTGGTCAGTCGCAGATTGTCGCCGTTGATCAACCAGTAATCGGTGTATTTCTCCCATTTGAGATCGCCGCTGACGCGCCGCGCCGCCAGTGGGGCGCGAAATATCTCCGGGAGCGACACCGCGATGTTATCGGAATCGAGCCGCAGATTTCCGGCAAAACGCGTCAGCGACAGATGTCCGCTCAGGCCCTGCGCGCCCGGATATTTTCCGTAGGGACGCAGCGTTGCCGTGCCGATATCGGTTTCCAATGAAAAATCATCGGGCGCATCGCTTTTGCCAAAAACCCGCAGGCTAAAATTGTTCACGGCGCCCTCGGGCCTGGCGGTGAGCCAGTAATCCAGAATTGCGCTGGATTTTTCCGGAGCCTTCCTGGCGGTCTCGGTCAGATCGTTCTTCAGGCGCACGGCGAAACCGGTGATATCGCCGAGATCCAGATGTTTGACCTGAACCTGGGTTTCATCCGGCTGATACAGGATGCGCAAATGCTCGGCGGCCCATGCCGGGCCGGTCAGGCCGATCATGGGATTGGCCACGTCGAGGCGCCAGCCAGAGCGCCGCGCCTTCCAGCTCAGATCGCCGCCGGCCTCGCGAATCCCGAGCGGCGTTTCCCATCCGGAGAGAGGCAGCCGGAGATCCACGACACGCACACTGCCGCGAACCGAAACCGGGCGACCCTGATCCCACTCGGACCACATTTGCAGGTTGAACTTGCCGCGAAGAGTCGCCGGCAATTTCTCGCGCGCAATCAGCGGCAACGCGTTGATATCCACCTCCGCCGCGCGCAGGTAGATATCCCCGTCCCATGCCGCTGAAACGAGCGGGTCGCCGCTGATGTCGAGAATCAGGGAACACTCGCGACACATCCGCGGCGGAAATTCGGCGCTGAACTCGAGCCGGTGACGGCTGCCGCGGTTCTGAAGACTCAGGTTGACGCGCGCGAGATGCACGGAAGAGTCGGTTGCCCGGTGATCGAGCCATTGCAATTCGCCGTTTTCGATCTTGAGCCGGCCTTGCTGGAAAAGCCAGCCGAAAAATTTTTCATCATCCGTTTGCTGCGCGGCCTGTAACGGGTCGAAGCCGGAAATCCGGAAGCGTCCATCGGCCAACCGCTCGAGCGCCAGGCTCGGGTTGACGACGACGAGGCTGTTGATTTCCAGTTTTCCCCAGAGCAGCGGCAACAGGGCGAGGCTGATCCGGACTTCGCTCAACCGGATCGCCGACTGACGTCCGTCGGTGGCGTACACCTGCATCCCCTTCGCCAGAGCACCGGGATGCAGACCGTCCCAATAGGCATGCAGCGACTCAATGTGCACCACGTGACCGGAACGCTGGCTCAGATACTGCTCGAGATCGGGTTTGCGCTCCTCCAGCATCGGCAGCAGGAAACGTGCGACGGTAAGAACAATCGCGAGCAGCACCAGCATCGCCGCCGAGACGTAAAGGGTCCAGCGGCTGACGCGCAACGTCCAGTGGCCGATATGGAAGGCGTAGCGTTGAATCCGTTTCTTCATGGCACGGGCGATCTCTGCGGTCGGGCGTTCAGGACATCCATGGGCCTATTCTGCCGCATCCGCGCTCAAAGCAGAAAATTGGGGAGAACATCGAGAACCTGACTCCTTTGATGCCGGGGTTTCCCGGAAGTTTCCTGTCCTGTGCGTGGCGAGGATCCGAATTACATCAGCACCACATCGTATTGCTCCTGGGCGTAGAGCGGTTCGACCTTGAGCTGGATGGGTTTGCCGATAAATTCCTGAAGCTTCACGAGGCTGCCGGCCTCTTCGTCGAGCAACAGGTCGATGACCGCCTGCGAGGCCAGCACCATGTACTCGTCGGCGCCATACTGACGCGCCTCGCGCAGGATTTCCCGGAAGATCTCATAACATACGGTCTGCGGCGTTTTCACCATCCCGCGCCCCTCGCAGACCGGGCAGGGATGGCACAGGACGTGCTCGAGACTTTCGCGCGTGCGCTTGCGCGTGAGTTCCACCAGCCCCAACGGCGACATCTCGGTCATGTATACCTTGGTGCGGTCGCGCGCGAGCGCCCGTTCCAGGGCACGCAGCACCTGGCGCTTGTGCTCGGCTTCCGTCATGTCGATGAAATCGACAATGATCATGCCGCCCAGGTTGCGCAGCCGCAGCTGGCGGGCGATCGTCTGCGCCGCCTCGAGATTGGTCTTGAAAAGCGTCTCTTCCAGATTGTGGCGGCCGACGTAGGCGCCGGTGTTCACGTCGATGGTGGTCATGGCCTCGGTCTGGTCCAGAACCAGATAGCCGCCGGACTTGAGCATCACCTTGCGATCGAGCGCCTTCTGGATTTCGTCCTCGACGGAATACAAATCGAAGATCGGCCGCTCGCCCGGATAATGCTCGATGCGGTCGGCGACTTCCGGAATGAATTCGATGCCGAAATCGCGCGCCTTGATGAATATCTCGCGCGAATCGATGCGTATCTTCTCGACGTTGCCGCGCACCAGGTCGCGCATGGCGCGCAGCGCGAGCGGCAGGTCCTCGTGGATCAGGCTGCGCACTGCCGCGGTGCGGATGCGCTCCTGGCAAGCGGCCCACACGCGCCGCAGGTAACGGATATCGGTTTCGATCTCCTCCTCGGCCGCGGTCTCGGCCAGCGTGCGCAGGATGTAGCCGCCCTCCTCCGCGCCTTCCGGCATGGCGGATTGCACCAGCGCACGCAGGCGCTCGCGCGTCGCCTCGTCGCCGATCTTCTGCGAGATGCCGATGTGCCTGCTGTACGGCAGGAATACAAGATAGCGCGCCGGCAACGTGATCTGCATGGTCAGGCGCGCGCCCTTGGTGCCGATCGGGTCCTTGACTACCTGCACGACAATCTCCTGTCCGTCCTGCAGCAACTCGTGAATCGGCGGTGAGACGCCTGTGCCGCTTTCGACAGTGGCGGTGGAGCGGATGTCGGAGGCGTGCAGAAACGCCGTGCGTTCGAGCCCGATGTCCACAAACGCCGCCTCCATACCCGGAAGTATCCGGACCACCTTGCCTTTATAAATGTTTCCGACGATTCCGCGGCTGCGCGTGCGCTCGATGTAGACTTCCTGCAATACGCCGTTTTCGACGACCGCTACGCGCGTCTCTTGCGGAGTGACGTTAATTAATATCTCTTCGCTCATACGCAATAACGTTTATAGGTTTTACCAGCCATCCCTGGCGCAACATTCGGGTATGGTTGAACCCCAGCCCGGTCTGGCCGGGCGCTCACGTGGCTCCCTTCCCGATTTTTTTCAGAATCCCGGCCAGCTCGTGGAGCGGCAAACCCATGACACCGGAATAACTGCCTTCCAGGCGCTCGATGAACGCCGCCGCCTGGCCCTGGACGGCATAGGCCCCGGCCTTGTCCGCGGGTTCACCCGTCTCCCAGTATTGTGCGATTTCCGCGTCCGTCAACGGACTGAACGTGACGCGGCTGGTGCTCAGCGCGGTATGCTCGCTGCCCGAATCGACCACGCAAACCGCTGAAAGTACTTCGTGCGTCCGGCCGGACAGGCGGCGCAGCAAGGCCATGCCATGAGCACGATCCTGTGGCTTTCCCAGAATCTCGCCGTCCAGCACCACTTCCGTGTCCGCTCCCAGTACCGGGAGAACCGGCAGGCCGCGCTCATTCACCCGCTTGGCCACGAATTGCGCCTTGTCGCGCGCCACCCGCAAGACATAGTCGGCGGGCGATTCCCCCGCCTGGCGCACCTCGAGAATATTGGACGGCATCGCTTCGAATTCAACGCCAAGCTGGCGCAGCAGTTCGCGGCGGCGGGGAGAGGCGGAGGCAAGATAGATCATAGTCCTGATTTATTATCTGTAGGGGCGGGATTTATCCCGCCCCCGGGCGCGGAGAATGTAGCCCTGCTGCGCTCGTCTTGTCATTCTTAATCGCGCCCCTACTGTATACGCTACCGATGATACGGCAGATTATTAATGATGCTCCAGGCGCGATACAACTGTTCCGCCAGCACCACACGCACCACCGGATGCGCCAGGGTCAGCCTGGATAATGCCCAGCTTTCATCGGCCTGTTTGAGGCATTCCGGCGCCAGTCCTTCCGGCCCGCCGATCAGCAACGCGAGATGCTCGCCGCTGGCGAGTCGTTTCTTCAGCTCGGCGGCAAGCGCTTCGGTGTCCATATGCTTGCCGCTTCGGTCGAGCGCGACAATACGCGCGCCCGGGGGAATGGCGGCAAGCTGGCGTTGTCCTTCCTGTTCGATGAGGCGCCGGAGATCGGCGCCCTTGGCGCGCCGGCCGGCGGGAATTTCATGCAACACCAGGCGGCATTCGCGCGGCAGGCGTTTGGCGTATTCCTGGTATCCCGTCTCGACCCAGGCCGGCATGCGGTCGCCGATGGCGATGATGTGAATTTGCATAAATCAATCTCACCGCAAAGACGCAAAGGTCGCGAAGGAAAACAAAAAATCTCTATAAGAACGAAAAACCAATAATCCGAAAAATGAAAGCCATGCATCAACCAGCACTTTCTAATTCTTTTTTCTTTGCGCTCTTTGCGCCTTTGCGGTGAACTTTTGGTTTCTCGCCGGTCTTAACGTGCTTGGCGTCGGACCAGAGCTTTTCGAGATTGTAGAAATCACGCGTCTGCTCGCGCATGATATGCACGACCACGTCACCGAAGTCGATCAGCACCCAGTCACCGAGCTGCTTGCCTTCGATGCCCACGCGCTGCACGCCGTGACCACGCAATGTTTCCACGACCTTGTCGGCGCTGGACTGCACGTGCCGGTTCGAGGTTCCCGTGGCGATTACCATGTAGTCCGTGAAATCGCTGATCTTGCGGACATCGAGTACCGCGATATTCTGCGTCTTGGCGTCCTCCAGGGCATTCTGGATCCACTGCCGGGTCTTCTTGGCTTTGGCAACTTTGGGCATCAGTTTCCCCGATTGACGTAAACACGATTGGCGCGGATGTACTCAATCACCGCGGGCGGCAGCCACGCTTCCACCGGTTCGCCGCGCGCCAGCGCCTCGCGAATCCGCGTTGCGGAGATGTCCTGTGGCGTGACTGCCTGAAAATAAATCTTTCCGGCGCCGGCCTGAGCGAGCTTCGATGTCTCGCGTACCAGGCGGTCGCGCGCCCACGGCGGCAATCTCTCGCCGGCCGGAAATTCCCAACCGGGCCGTGTCATCACGATAAAATGCGCCAGTTCCGGCAGGCGCTGCCACCGATGCCAGGTCTCGATGCCCTCGAAGGCATCCAGCCCCATCAGCAGGCACAGCGGCCGCTCGCCGAATTCCCGGCGCAGGGATTCCAGCGTCAGCACGGTATAGGAAGGCCCGCCGCGCCTGAACTCGCGGTCATCCACCGTGAACCCGGGAACACCCGCCACCGCCAGTTCGACCATGCGCAGGCGTTGCTCGGCTGTGGCCAGCGGTGGCCGGCGGTGCGGCGGGTTGGCGGCGGGAATGACGCGAATCTCCGCCAGGTCGAGGGCGCGCAGGACTTCCAGCGCCGGACGCAAATGGCCGTAGTGAATGGGATCGAAGGTACCGCCAAGAATGCCGATCATACAAAGCGCGCGCGCAGCGCGCTTCGGCTCCGAGTGAAGGAAGTCGCGCGCAAGCGCGCTCGGCTCGCCCCCTTCTCCCCTTGGGAGAAGGGGTGGGGATGAGGGATGATCCCCCTCACCCTTTGCCCTCTCCCGGAGGGAGAGGGGAAGCAGGTAAGAATCTCCATCTCGGTCGGAATGAGGGTGAGGGGGTGCTTAGGTTCGGCACGGCGACAGATACACCATACACGCTTCAACTACACCCCTCTCCCCATCCCTCTCCCGCAAGGGGAGAGGGGAGTTCGTTCGCTAACGCGGACATTAAGTCCGGACATGCCCATCCCCGAGCACGACGAATTTCACCGATGTCAGCCCCTCGAGTCCCACCGGTCCGCGCGCGTGCAGCTTGTCGGTGGAGATGCCGATCTCGGCGCCGAGGCCATATTCAAAGCCGTCGGCAAAACGCGTCGAGGCGTTGACCATCACGGAACTGGAGTCCACCTCGCGCAGGAACCGGCGCGCGCGGGTGATGTCCTCGGTCACGATGGCGTCGGTATGCGCGGAGCCATAGCGCGCGATGTGATCGATGGCCTCGTCCACGTTCTCGACCACGCGGATCGACAGGATCGGCGCGAGATACTCCGTGTACCAGTCTTCTTCGGTGGCGGCCTTGATGCCGGGCAGAATTTTGCGCGTGGCCTCACAGCCACGCAGCTCAACGCCTTTCTCATGGTACATCTTGCCAAGCACCGGCAGGACCTGATTGGCCACGCCGCGCGCGACCAGCAGTGTCTCCATGGTATTGCACGTGCCGTAGCGCTGGGTCTTGGCGTTGAAGGCCACCTTCACCGCCTTGTCCATATCGGCCTTGTCGTCGATATACACGTGACACACGCCGTGCAGATGCTTGATGACGGGTATCGTCGCCTCGGCGCTGATGCGTTCAATGAGACTCTTTCCGCCGCGCGGTATGATCACGTCCACGTATTCCTTCATGCGGATCAATTCGCCCACCGCGGCGCGGTCGGCGGTTTCGACCACCTGCACGGCATCTTCGGATAACCCGGCCTGCTTGAGGCCGGTCTGGATGCAGGCCGCGATGGCCCGGTTCGAATGAATCGCCTCGCTGCCGCCGCGCAGAATCGACGCATTGCCGGATTTGAGACACAGGCCCGCCGCGTCGGCGGTCACGTTCGGACGCGATTCATAGATGATGCCGATCACGCCGAGCGGCACGCGCATGCGTCCGACCTGGATGCCGGAAGGACGGTAATTCAAATCGGTGATCTCGCCAACCGGATCGGGAAGCAGTGCGATCTGGCGCAGGCCTTCGGCCATGGACTTGATGCGCGCGGCATTGAGTTCGAGCCGGTCGAGCATGGCGGAATCGAGCCC
>JBBTKS010000031.1:0-9266 GCA_038058885.1 Pseudomonadota bacterium | reverse complement strand
GGATTCACCGGCACTTCCATCCCCTGTTTCGCGGCCCGCCACCGCAACCGGTTTTGCACCGCGCGTCCGCCGATGCGCTTTCCCCGGAGAGTCACGAACACCGCCGGCTGCTCCGGGCCGGTGAATTGGCTGCGCACCGCCAGCCATTCACGCAGTGCGTCGCGCGCCTTCGCGCCCACCGGCACGTCGCGCACCTTCCTGCCCTTGCCCGTCACCCGCACGAGGCCGCCGGACAGATCGAGTTCGGAAAGATCGAGATTCACCAGTTCCGACAGGCGCAAGCCCGAGGAATACAGCAGCTCGAGCAGCGCCCGGTCGCGCCGCACCAGCGGATCACGGCCATCGAAAGCCATCAGCCGCGCGGCCTGGTCGGTCGTAAGCGTTCTGGGAAGACGGCGCGCGGACTTGGGCGCGGTCACACCGCTCGCGGGATTGCGCGCGACCGCCTGTTCGCGCAGCAGATAACGATAAAAACTGCGCAGCGCGGATAGCGCGCGTTGGATGCTCTTGCCGGAAAGTCCGCGGCGGTGCATCGCCGCCACCCAGCCGCGCACCTCGGCGGTGTTCAGGCCGTCCCAGTCCGCGATGCCGGTGCTGTCGCAATACGCCATGCATTGCGTGAGGTCGCGCTGGTAATGAATTGACGTGAGAGGTGAAAGACGGCGCTCGGCGGCGAGATGAAGCAGAAACTTTTCCAGAAACTGGCGGGCGTGTTCGTGCATCGGCGGCACGCGCCCTGGGCTATCCGTGATGCCTGGCAAGACTGTGCGTCAGCAGTTCGCCCAGCCGCGTGAGATAGACCGTACCCATGCCCGGATGGAAGCGGTGCGGGTCCTGCGTGCCCAACCCCAGAACGCCCCGGGGATTCTTCTCTCCGAGCGGAATCAGCGCGCTGGACTTGATCTCGGAGGCGCGTCCGCTGAAGAGGTAACTCATCAGGCTTTCCTCGAACTTGCCGCCGCAGATCGGCTTGCCGGAACCGAACTGCTGCAACAGCGCGCCCAAACGCTTGTCGTCTTCGGGCACCAGCTCCGGGCGGCCACCGGCGGCGGGCCGGCCCTGCACCAGGATCACGACGGCATCGAGCTTGAATTCCTGGCGCAGCAGATCGTAAGTCGTATCGAATACGTCATCGAGCGAAGTACAGCCGATCATGGCGGTGGCATAGCGATGCACGCGGCTGCTCAACACGTCGTTCTCGCGCGCGTTGTTGACCAGCTCGCGCAACTGGCGCTGCAGCGCCTGGTTCTGTTCGCGCAACACCTGTACCTGGCGCTCGATGAGCGACACCGCCTTGCCGCCGGTTTCGTGCGAGAGCAGCAGCCGCGAAACGGCATCGGGATGGTGCTGAAAATAGTCGGGATGATCCTCGAGGTAACGGGAAACCGCCTCCTCCCAGGAAAGCTCCGTCTGAAATTCACCGCTGGGTAATTTTTGTGTCATAGCCGATCCAGGTCGATAGTGCCTTCGAAAACCGTCACCGCCGGGCCGGTCATCCACACCGGCTGCCCTTCGCCGGCCCAGGACACGCGCAGCGTGCCGCCGAGCAGCTTCACGTCCACCTTATCATCGAGCAGGCCCCGTTGGCGACCGGCCACCACCGCGGCACAGGCTCCGCTCCCGCAGGCCAGGGTCTCGCCGGCGCCGCGCTCGTAAACCCGCAGCCGGATATGCCGGCGATCCACGATCTGCATGTAGCCGGCGTTCACGCGTTTGGGGAAACGCGGATGCCGCTCGATCAGCGGGCCCTGCGTGTTCACCGGCGCGCTGTCCACCTCCGGTACCACCTGCACCGCGTGCGGGTTGCCCATGGAGAGGACCGTCACGTTTACTTTCCGGCCGTTCACCTCCAGATCATAGACGTTTTCACGCGTGCCTGCCTCAAACGGCACCTCGGCGGGCTCGAACCGCGGCACGCCCATGTTCACGGTGACGCCGCCGTCCGGCTCCAGACGCGGGTAAATCATGCCGGAAAGCGTTTCCACCGCGATCTCGTCCTTGGTCGTGAGCCGCCGGTCACGGACGAAGCGCACGAAACAGCGTGCGCCGTTGCCGCATTGCTCGACCTCGCCCCCGTCGGCGTTGAAAATCCGGTAGCGGAAATCCGCTCCGCTGGCCGTGGGCCGTTCCACCAGCAGCACCTGGTCGCAGCCGATGCCGAAGTGGCGGTCGGCAAGACGGCGGATTTTTTCCGGCGTCAGCGCGACCGGGCGTGTGACACCATCGAACACCACGAAGTCATTTCCGGCGCCGTGCATCTTGGTGAAGGGGACTGGCATGGCGCAAGCTTACCGGTTGCCGTGCGTCAAATAAACTGCGGGCGGCAGGACGCTCACGGGTGCGGCACCGGACCGAAGAAGCCCATATAGTCCCGGTAAACGCAGCGATTCATGACGACCATCATGCCTGCGGAATGCGCCCGCATTGCCGCCGGGATATTCACCACGTCGTCCTGCAGCCAGATCGCCGGAAGCTTGAGCGTCAGGCATTCCTCGACGATCTTGTCCACATATTCCGGGGCCCGAAACACATCCACGAGATCGATCGGCTCCGGTACCTCGCCAAGCGTGGCATAGGCTTTCTCTCCCAGCACCGAATCCACCGCCGGGCGTATCGGCACGATCCGGTAACCGAAACGCTGCATGTGCAAGGCGACCCGATGACTCGGCCGGTTCGGCCTTGGCGACAGGCCGACCACGGCGATGGTGCGCACGCGCAATAGCAGCTCCCTGATCTCCTCGTCCGGAGGGTTTTGAAAAGAGTTCACGGGCTATGACGGAAGATGACCGTGCACGACCACATGCCGGTCGCCCACGGCCTCCACCTGCAAACAGGAGAGATTGACTTGGGCCAACTGCGCGGCGATTTCCTCGGGGCGATAGGCTGCGAGCAAGGAATTGAAAAAATCCCGCCTCAGGACTTCCGGCTCGTTGCCGGAATATTCCTGCACCAGACGACCGGCCTGCGCGCGCGTGTCCGGCCGGCGCAAATCCATGACGAACACCGCCGCGCCCGGCTCGGCACAATCCACCACCGCGCGCCACAGCACCTGTGGATCAGCGAGATGATGCAACAGGCTGTTGCTGATCAGGGTATCGAAGGCATGTGGCGCAAGTGTCGTGTCGGGCAAACGCACTGCGCGCAGATGAACCCGATGATCCAATTCCACGCGCGTGATCGCTTCCCTTGCCAGCGCCAGCATCGCCGCGGCGCCATCCACGCCGGTCAGATCGCACCCGGGATGGGCGCGCGCGAAACGGATCGTGATATCCGCCGCGCCGCAGCCGAGATCGAGCACGCGTCGCGGACGGTGGCGCGGAAAACACTGTGTGAAACGCTCGACGAAGGCCTGGTGCGGTTCGGAGAAATCGGCGCCGGCATAAGCACGCGCCTGCTCCGGATCGTCCATCAGTTCCGGTTCGGGAATACGCTCGATGAATTTCACGGGATGACGCGGACGCCGCCGGTCACTTTTTCCCCGGCAACAGGGATTCAGGCGCCATGAGTTCGGCGACGGTCTCGCGCCGGCGCACGACATGGAACCGGTCGCCGTCCACCATCACTTCGGGGGCGCGCGGGCGGGTGTTGTAGTTCGAACTCATCACGGAACCGTAGGCGCCGGCGGAGACCACGGCCAGCAAATCGCCGGCCTCGACGCCGAGCGCGCGATCGCGCCCGAGGAAATCGCCGCTCTCGCATACCGGTCCGACGACGTCATAGGTACGCAGGGTACGCGGCTGGTCCACGGCAACCGGGGCGATGTCGTGCCAGGCATCGTAGAGCGCGGGGCGCAGCAGGTCGTTCATCGCCGCGTCCACCACGGCGAAGTTCCGTTCCTCGCCGAGCTTGAGAAACAATACACGCGTGAGCAGCAGTCCGGCATTGCCGACGATGGCGCGTCCAGGCTCGAAGATCAGGCGCAACTTCTGGTAACGCGCGCCCTTGGCTTGCAAGCGGTCGAGAATCGCGCGCGCATAGTCGCCGGGCTCCGGCGGCTGCTCCTCGTTGTAGCGGATGCCGAGCCCGCCGCCGAGATCGAGATGCTGCAGGGCAATGCCGCTGTCGAGCAGCACGCCGGCCAGGCCGATCACGCGCTCCAGCGCCTCGAGCAGCGGCGCCATGTCCGTGAGCTGCGAGCCGATGTGGCAGGCGATACCCGCGATGCGCAGGTGCGGCAGCGACTGCGCGCGCTTGTACGCCGCCGCGGCGCGCGCGATATCGATCCCGAACTTGCTCTGCTTCAGGCCCGTGGCGATATAGGGATGCGTGGCCGGGTCCACGTCCGGGTTGACGCGCAGCGCCACCGGTGCCGGCTTGCCGAGTTGTCTCGCCACGGTATCGAGGATTTCCAGCTCCGCCTCGGATTCCACGTTGAAGCAGTGAATCCCCGCCGCCAGCGCGCGGCGCATCTCCTCGGGCGTCTTGCCGACGCCGGAGAACACGACCTTGGCCGGATCGCCGCCGGCCGCCAGCACGCGCTCGAGTTCACCGCCCGAGACGATGTCGAAACCCGAGCCCAAACGCGCGAGCAGGTCCAGCACCGCCAGATTGGAGTTGGCCTTGACGGCGTAGCAGACGAGATGGTCGCGCCCGGCGAGCGCGGAATCGAAGGCGCGGAAGCGCTCCTCGATGGCGGCGCGTGAATAGACGTAACAGGGCGTGCCGATCTTGTCCGCGACGTCGGCGAGACGCACGTTCTCGGCATACAGTTGCCGGTCCTGATAGGCAAAGGGATTCATGATGGAGCGATTGTAATTATTTCGGCGGTTGCGCCGGCGCGGGCATGGTCACCTGCCCGCCGGTCTTCCTGGACGCGCCGGCGTCATCCGGCAGATACAACGGTCCCTTCTTGCCGCAGCCACCTACCGCCACGATACCGAGCAGGGCGCACAACAGGACGATATACCGCGGACCGGAACGCGACATCGGGCACTTTTCTCCGTGACAGACACCGCTAGCTTACCCTGCCTTCTCGTTCTTCATCCAGCCTTTACTAGGTCCGGACCAGGACGATGTCGTGGTCCAGAAGCTCGTCGCGCACATCCGGCCACTCGAGCAAGCCCACGCAGGGCGTGACACCGGCCGCGGACACGCCCTCGCGAACCCATTTCTTGACGAGCGCTATGGAAGGCGCGGCGGCAATGGCCGAGGCGTTGCCCGCGCGCGCCACCAGGAAAATCGAGTGGGTAATGCGGTCTCCCCCTTTGTCCCCATGCACCTCCACGCCCAGGCCCCCGTTGGGATCGCCAAAACCGGGCAAGGTACTGAAGGCGTTAAGCAAGGTCAGCATGGGCGACGGCAGGCTGCGTATCATGCCGCGGTTTCTAAGCCAGCGGCAGAAAGACAAAACAAAATTACTGGCGCGGGAAGAAAGCGCCGTCCGGAAGGTCACGGTTTGCGCTCCGTAACGCTTTGGAAAAATGTCGAGATCCAGCATGTCGCACACATAGCTGCGGCGGCGGCCCACCGGGGCGGGGAAATATACCGGGCGCGGCCGGGTCCAGCCTTTGAACTCGTGCCATCGGCCCTTCTCCTTCATGCGCAAGACATGATCGGAATACCTCAGGATCGCGCGCGCGGTCGCGCGATCGCGATAATCGTTTTTCCCCGGGGCCAGACAGGCGTGGATTTCATGAATGCGGTCGAATTCCGGCGCCAGCATATCCACCAGCAACGCGGAGACCGCCGGCGCCGCGGCCGCGCCCGTCACAATCAGGCTGCCGGACTTTTCCGCCTTTCGCGTCAGTCGGCCGAGACCGCTGACATACTCGTTCGAGTCCGCCGGGTCCACGTAGTGAACGCCGCGCTCGGCGCACTGCTCGGCCACGGTGTAATTCCGGTCGAGAAACGGCCCGCGCGTATTGACCACGGCGAAAACGTCCTTGATGGCCCCGTGAATGGAGTACGGATCGCCGAGGACGGTAACCAGCGCGCCGTCGGCGCCCCATTGAGACCGCGCACGGCGGGCGTCGGCAACGCCGATGACGCACTCGATGTGAGGAGATCGGGAAAGGGCGCGGTGGATGCGCCGGCTGAAGGCCCCGTATTCGCCCAGGAGAAGGATTTTCTTTTTTTGTATCATGCCTGGACGGGCTATCGCCCCTGTAACGACGTTGCGCTTCCTTGTAACATGGACCGTCATTATAAACCGGGGTCCTGGTCACGGCCATGAACGAATCCGAATTCGACAAAAAAGCCACCGACACCCTGCTGACTATCGAGCAGGGCATCGAGGAAAGCGGAGCCGACATCGATTTCGAGGCAGCCGGCGGCATCCTGACGCTCGAATTCGCCAACGGCACGAAGATCATCGTCAACAAGCAGGGCGCGGCCAGACAGATCTGGGTCGCGGCCAAATCCGGTGGCTACCACTACGGCTTCGTCGACGGCCAGTGGATCAACGATCAGGGCGGTGGGGAACTGATGAGCGAGCTGTCGCGCTTTATCCGCGAGCAGTCGGGAGAGGACGTCACGTTATCCTAAAATATTTTGAAACCGCAGTTTGTAGGGTGGGCATCGCCCACCAACACGGCTTCGCTGACCGTCCGACGGTGGGCAGTGCCCACCCTACATTTTTGAGATGGCTTCTACTCCCAGCTTCCTTCCTTTGACGTAATGACTCCGGGCTCACCGCACTTGGGGCAGTTCACGCGGCGGGTGTCATCGGGCAGCATGGTGAGCGCGTCGTCGTAACACTGGCTGCAACGCGGAATCTTGTTCTCGTAGATCCAGGTGCTCCCGATCGTATTGCAGTGGTGGCAACGGTACAGCGCCAGAAACGGAAATTCGGCCTTGCCGCGGCCGACGCCGATGTTCGGTTCCTCGTACCGGCAGAATTTGCACTTGAAACCGACAAAACTTCCCACGGCTGACCTCGCTTTTATTTCTTTTTCGGAAAAACAATCCGCGCCACGTCCTGATAGTGACCGGCGAAATGCGCCTTGAGCCCCCTGCGGATGTGCGCCGGCAGGTCTTCGAAATCGCCGCGATTCGCCTCGGGCAAGATCAGCTCGGATATCTTCACGCGGCGCGCGGCGATCACCTTCTCGCGGATGCCGCCCACCGGCAACACCTGCCCGGTGAGCGTGATCTCGCCGGTCATGGCCAGCGGCCGCGCGATTTTTTGTCCGCGCGCGAGTGAAAGTAATGCCGTCGCCATGGTGACGCCGGCGCTCGGGCCGTCCTTCGGCGTGGCCCCGGCCGGTACATGCAGATGCACGAAGGCCTTCTCGAAATAATCCGCTTTCGCGCCGTAATCCTTGCAGTGTGAGGAAATGTAGCTGTAGGCGATCTCGGCCGATTCCTTCATGACGTCGCCCAGCTGGCCGGTCAGCTTGAAGCCGCGCGTCGCCTGGTGCACGCGCGTAGCCTCGACATCGAGGGTTGCCCCACCCATCGGCGTCCACGCCAGTCCCGTGACCACGCCCACGCCGATCTGAGGCTTTTCCGGCCGGAATACCGGCTTACCCAGGTATTCCTCGAGATTCTTCACGCCCACGCGAATCGGCGTTTTGGTGCCGTTCAGAATCTTCACCACCGCCTTGCGCGCGATCTGACCGAGGCGTTTTTCCAGATTGCGCACGCCGGCTTCGCGCGCATAAAGCTCGATGACTTCGCGCACGGCGTCGGTTTCAATTTTGAGCTGGCTGGGTTTCAGGCCCGCCTTCTCGATCTGGCGCGGCAGCAAATGATGCTGTGCGATCGCCATTTTCTCGCTCGTGATGTAACCGGAAAGCCGGATGATTTCCATGCGGTCCAGCAGCGCCGCCGGAATGGTGTCGAGCTGGTTGGCGGTGGACACGAACAGCACCTTGGAGAGATCGAAGCGCACGTCCAGGTAATGATCGAGAAAATCCACGTTCTGCTCCGGGTCGAGCACCTCCAGCAGCGCCGAGGCCGGGTCGCCCTGATAGGAAGCGCCGATCTTGTCGATCTCGTCCAGCATGATCACCGGATTGGCCACGCCCACGTCCTTGATCGCCTGCACGAACTTGCCCGGCATGGCACCGATGTAGGTACGGCGGTGACCCTTGATCTCGGCCTCGTCGCGCATGCCGCCGAGCGAGAAGCGATAGAACTTGCGCCCCAGCGCGGTCGCGATGGAGCGGCCGATGGAAGTCTTGCCCACGCCGGGCGGGCCGACGAGCAGCAGGATGGAGCCCGCGATCTCGCCCTTCATCGCGCCCACGGCGAGGAACTCGATGATGCGATCCTTCACGTCCGCCAGCCCGTCATGGTCGCGGTCGAGAATCCTGCGTGCGTGCTTGAGATCGAGCTTGTCCTTCGAATATTTTCCCCACGGCAGTTGCGTCAGCCAGTCGAGATAATTGCGCGTAACGCCGTATTCCGGCGAACCGACCTCGAGCACCGAGATTTTTTCCATTTCTTCGTCAATGCGCTTCTGCGCCTCCTCGGGCAGCGCGAGGTCCTTGAGACGCGCACGGAACTTGTCGAGCTCGGCGGTGCGGTCATCCTTGGCGATGCCGAGTTCCTTCTGGATTGCCTTCATCTGCTCGCGCAACAGGAACTCGCGCTGGCGCTTCTCCATGCTTTCTTCCACGTTCTTGTGGATCTGCATCTGCGCCTTGGCCACCTCGACTTCTTTCTTGAGCAGCACCAAAACCTTTTCCATGCGCTCGCGGATATGGGTCTTCTCGAGCACTTCCTGCAGTTCCTGCTTGTCGGAGGTCGTGAGGCTCGCGGCGAAATCGGCGAGCCTTGCTGGGTCGTCCGGTCCGAAGCGGTTCAAGAAGTATTTGAGTTCTTCGCCGTAAAGCGGATTAAGCGGCAACAACTCCTTGATGGTGTTGATGACCGCTACCGTGTACGCCTTGAGCTCCGGCATGTCCTTGTAGCTGGTCTCGGGGAAATACTGCGCGCGCACCGCGAACGGCCGTTCACGCGACACCCACGAGTCGATGCGGAAACGCTGCATGCCCTCAACGAAGATTTGCAGCTTGTCATCCAGCTGCACCACCTTGTGAATGCGGCTGGCGGTGCCCATGGTGTAGAAGTCATCGGGTCCGGCGGTTTGTGGATCGTCGCCGCGGATCAGCACCAAGCCGACGTATTGCTGCCCGGCTTCGACCGCCGCTTCCAGCGTGCGCTGCCACGGCTCGCGGTCGACCACGAGCGGCACCATCTGCGCGGGGAAGAACGGGCGGTTGGCAACGGGAAGGATGTGCAACAGGCCCGGAAGCACGTCGGAGGGACGCGCCAGTTTGCCGCCCTCGGTTTCCACGGCGGCGGGGGTTTCGGTTATGTTT
>JBBTKS010000030.1:0-4383 GCA_038058885.1 Pseudomonadota bacterium | reverse complement strand
CCAGCGCCTGAACTTGATCGTGTGAATTGATTGACGGCGAACAGAGTATCTACATGAAAGCTATTTACCGAACAACTTGAGAAATTCCTTTTCATCCAACATCGTCACTCCGAGTTCTCTGGCCTTGTCCGCCTTGGAGCCCGGTTCTTCGCCGACGATCACGTAATCCGTTTTCTTCGAGACACTGCCGGCGATCTTGGCGCCCAATTCCTGCAACCTTCGCTTGGCTTCGTCACGCGTCATGGTGCTGAGCCCGCCGGTGAGAACGAAGGTCTTGCCCGCGAGCGTGGAGGATTTTTTGACGCGCGTGGGTTTGGGCCAATGAATGCCGGCCTTGAGCAGATCGCGAATCACGCCGCGGTTGTGCTTTTCATGAAAGAAACTGGAAATGTCCTCGGCCATGGCCGGGCCGATGCCGTGTATCTGTTCCAGTGTCTCACGGCTGGCATCCATGATTTCATCCATTGAACCGAACTGATCGGCGAGCAGTTGCGCCGTGGCTTCGCCCACCTGCGGGATGCCGAGGGCATGGAGAAAACGCGCCAGCGTGGTGTTTTTGCTTTTCTCGATCTGATCGAGAAGATTCTGCGCCGATTTCTCGGCCATGCGTTCGAGATCGGCCAGCTCGTCATGCTTGAGCCGGTAGATATCGGCCACGGTTTTCACCATGTCCTTGTCCACCAGCTGCTGTACCAGCTTGTCGCCCAGGCCCTCGATGTCCATCGCGTGGCGCGAGGCGAAATGCAGAATCGCGCCAGTGCGCTGGGCGGAACACACGAGCCCGCCCATGCAGCGGTGTGCCGCTTCCTCCTCTTCACGGATGACTTGCGAGCCGCACACCGGACACTTGTCCGGCGTGTGCCACTTGCGTGCACCGCGCGGGCGTTTTTCCTTGATAACGCCGACGACTTCGGGAATGACATCGCCGGCACGGCGCACGATCACGGTGTCGCCGATGCGCACGTCCTTGCGCTCGACCTCGTCCTGATTGTGCAACGTCGCGTGCGTGACCGTAACGCCGCTGACCTGCACCGGCTTCAGCACCGCGACCGGCGTGATCACGCCGGTACGGCCCACCGACGCCATGATGTCCTCGACGACCGTGGTTTCTTCCTGCGCCGGCAGCTTGTGCGCGATCGCCCAGCGCGGCGCGCGCGCGGTGTAGCCCAGCTGATCGCGCGCCCGCAGGTCGTCCACCTTGTACACCACGCCGTCGATTTCAAACGGCAGCTCGTCACGCTTGGCGAGAATTTCCTGATAATACCTGAGGCACTCGTCCACGCCGTTCACCACGCGGAAAAATTCGGTGACACGGAAACCCCAATCCCTTAAATGCTTCGATACTTCTGAATAGCGCCGCGCCACGGGTTCGGAAACCTCGCCCAATCCCCAAGGGAAAAAACTCAGAGGACGCGCGGCGGTCACGCGCGTGTCAAGCTGGCGCAGCGAACCCGCGGCGGCATTGCGCGGGTTGGCGAATATTTTCGCGCCCTGCTTCAATTGCTCGGCGTTGAGACGCTCGAAATCCTTTTTCGGAATGACGACTTCACCGCGCACCTCCACTACCTTCGGCCAACCCTCGCCTTGCAAGTGCAGCGGCACGGTATGAATAGTGCGCACGTTGGCGGTAACATCTTCGCCGGTCTCGCCGTCGCCGCGCGTGCCGGCTTGCATCAGCACGCCGTTCTCGTAACGCAGGCTCACCGAGGTGCCGTCAAATTTTGGCTCGGCGGTATAGGCGACACTACCTTCGGTCTCGAGACTCTTACGCACACGCTGGTCCCACTCGCGCGCCTCCTCGTCATCGAAGGCGTTGTCCATCGAGGTCATCGGGATTTTGTGGCGCACCTCGCCGAATTCGGACAGCGGCGCCGCGCCGACGCGCCGGGTCGGCGAATCGGGCGTGATCAGATCGGGATGTTGTGCCTCGATTGCCTGCAATTCGCGCAGCAGCTTGTCGTATTGCGCGTCGGAGACGACGGGATCGTCGAGGACGTAGTAGCGGTAGTTGTGGTGATTGATTTCCTGGCGCAGTTCTTCGGCACGCTTGCGCCACTTGTCCGCACCGCTCATAAGGTCGCGGCTTCGTTGAACAGCTTGAGCGCCGTTTCGCTTCCCGGGGGAATGCCGAAGGCGCGCATCTTTTCCTCGATGTCCTCGATCTGGTGATGGATCACCGCGATGCCCTTGTCGGTGAGCGGGCGGCGATTCTGGTCCTGGAGCTTTCCGCCCAGCGTATCGGCGATTTCCCTGGCCGTCGCCGCCATCTTGCCGAACAGCGCGCCCGGGTGGTACGCGCAGGGCACGCTCATGAACAGCGTGAGTCCGGGCGTCTCGAAACTGTCCCAGGTCGCGGGATCGAACCCGCTCGACTCGTCGAGATTCGCCAGGCTGAAAAGAAAACGGCTGCCGGGAGCGACGGTATTCTTCATGTGAAAGATATTCATCGCGCCGAGTTCCATGCCCGCGTGGCGCGCGGCCATCTCGATGGCGCGGCCCGGAAACACGGGATCGGCGTTCGGCACGATGTGAATGCCGGCGATCACGTCATAGGTGTCGCAGAACTGTTGCAGCTCCCGGGCGCGTACCAGTCCCTGCTCGAAGGTGAGCGGCAATTTTGCGGGACGATGCAGTGTATCCGCCAGTTGCAGGCCGATTTCGGTAAACGTAGTGAGTTCCGATTCATCCACCGGCCCCTTGGGATCGACCAGCTGGATGGCGAGCGTGAGATCGCCGTACTGCGTGCTCGACGAATCGAGCTGCAGGTCCGACCAGTGCTCGGTGCGATGGTGCCGGCCGTAGAGATGCCGCGCCTTGTTCAGCTTGTATTCGTGCTGCTTGAAGACACCGAGCGCCGCGTTGCGCGCCACCGGCTGCTCGCCGGGAAGCTGAATGACGAAATCTATTTTCTCGTCCGATAGATACTGCCGTCCCGGCTCGGCCGCGCCGTGCCGCGACGGTCGCAGTCCGGCCGCGAGGTCGAGCGGCATGGTCGCCACTTCCTCGAGGTGCCGGATCTCCTTGCGCAGGATCTCCTGCCGCGGCACTTCGCGCGGCGTCACTTCGACGTCGGAGCGCAGCACCTTTTCGCTGCCGTGCTCGCGCGTGGCGCTCAGCACGCTGGGGCGCAGGGATGTTTCGTCTTCGGAAAACTTTCCGCCGGACTCGTCCGGCCGCGAACGCGGCTGGCGCAGACGCGCCATGTCGTAGGTGGTCAGGGCGACAATGGCGACGATGACGATTCCGATGAAGAGCAGGGCATACTGCAGGTTCATTACTGCGCGACCATCTCCATCGCCTGATCCACGTCCACCGCCACCAGGCGCGAAACACCCGGCTCGGACATGGTGACGCCGATCAGGACGTCCGCCATTTCCATGCTGATCTTGTTGTGCGTGATGTAGACCAGCTGGGTCTTCTGCGACAGGGTTTTCAGGGTTTCGCAGTAACGGATGACGTTGGCGTCGTCGAGCGGCGCGTCCACCTCGTCGAGCAGGCAGAACGGCGCGGGATTGAGCTGGAAGATGGCGAACACCAGCGCCACCGCGGTCAACGCCTTCTCGCCGCCGGAGAGCAGGTGGATGGTGCTGTTGCGCTTGCCCGGCGGACGCGCCATGACGCCGACGCCGGTTTCGAGCAGGTCGTTGTCCGTCATTTCGAGATGCGCGCTGCCGCCGCCGAAAAGCTGCGGGAAGAAACTCTGGAAGTACTCGTTGACCTGGTCGAAGGTCTCCTTGAAGCGGGTGCGCGTCTCGCGGTCGATCTTGCGGATCGCCTCTTCCAGCGTGGACAGCGCCTGGAACAAATCCTCGTACTGCTTGTCGAGATAGTTCTTGCGCGTACTCGCTTCCTCGAATTCCTCGATCGCAACCAGGTTGATCGGTCCGAGGCGCTCGATGCGCGCCGTGACCTGCTCCAGGCGCGCGGCCCATTCCGTTTCGGTCGCTTCGGGCGGCAGCTCCTGGCGCAGCGGCTCGATGTCGAAACCGGTTTCGTGCAGCTGATCGGCGAAGGTGTCGCGCCGCACCACCATCTCCTGGCGCACGATGCGCTCGCCCTCGTGTTTCTCGCGCACCTCGGAAACCTGCCGTTCTTCGTGGGTCCGCGCCTGCTCCTGCTCGCGCAGATGCATCTCGAGATCGGTCACGCCCTGGCGCGCGGCGTTGAGACGCTCTTCGATGGCCAGGCGCTTTTGCAGATGCTCGTCCAGTTGCTGGCGGTAAGCGGGCGTGGGGTCCTGAGCGTCCGACAACACCAGCGTCAGTTGCTCGCGCCGTGAGATGAGCTGCTGCAACTGGCTTTCGAGGCGTGCATGGCTGCCGCGCGTGCCCTCGATCGAGGCTTGCAGTGGCTCGCGTTCGATTTCGAGGCGATGCAGGCGGT
>JBBTKS010000029.1:7725-10806 GCA_038058885.1 Pseudomonadota bacterium | reverse complement strand
CTGCTGGCACGCGAGCTCGGGCTGTGGCTGTTTCTGGTGCCGGTGGTGTTCCTGGTGGCGCATCGCATGATTCCGTTCTTCAGCCAGAGCGCGCTCATCAACTATATAATGGTTCGGCCCGACTGGGGTCCGCCGCTGATGTTCCTGTGCGCCGTCGGGCATGTGCTGCTCGAACTCACCGGTCTGTCAGCCTGGCGCTTCCTCGCGGATGCGCCGCTGGCGCTCGCCGCATTGCATCATTCCTGGGTCTGGCAATTCCGTCGCAGTTTCCACGCGCGCCTGTTGGCCATGCTGCACATCGCGTTCCTGTGGCTCGGTCTCGGCATGGCGCTGTACACCGTGCAAAGCCTCGCGCTGCTGGTCACCGGCGTGGACTACCTGGGACGCGCGCCGTTGCACGCGCTCGGCATCGGCTTCTTCACCGGCATGGTGGTGGCGATGGCCTCGCGCGTCACGCTCGGACATTCCGGCCGCGCGCTGGAGGCCAACGACCTGACGTGGTACGTGCTGTTCGGTGTTAACATCGCCGCCGTGCTGCGCATCGTCGCTGAGTTTCTCCCCGGCACTGCCGGAGGAATATTAAACGCTCTGGCCGCGGCCACCTGGTTGCTGTCGTTCCTGCTGTGGGGCTGGCTCTATGCACCGATGTACCTGCGGCCGCGCCTCGACCGGAAACCCGGATAAATGAAGCCCTGCTCCGCTGCGCTCCGTTCGTCCTGTCATAAACATTGATCAACAGGGAACAGAAAATATGACTTATTTGCTGCTCAAGCATCTGCACGTCACCTGTGTGGTGTTGTCTATTTCCGGATTTCTGATGCGCGGCGTGTGGATGATGCGGGAATCGCCGTGGCTGCAAAAAAAATGGGTCCGAGTAGCGCCGCATATTATCGATACGATTTTGCTCGGATCGGCGATTCTGCTGACGATACAGATCCAGCAATATCCGTTCGTTCAAAATTGGCTTACGGCCAAGGTACTGGCGCTGGTGGCCTATATCGTCATCGGCGCGATCGGCCTCAAATACGGAAGCACCAAAAAAATACGCGTTAGCGCGTGGCTCGTGGCGATTGCGCTATTCCTCTACATCGTGCTGGTCGCGCTCACCCATCAGGTTCTGCCTTTTGTCGCTTAGCGGTTATGGCGGCGGCTGGATTCACCGGAACGGTTCGGGAGTTTGACCTGCGTCAACCCGATTTACCGCAAACTAGGCTAGTTTTATTGTTTTGAGGCCCGTTCAATTCATGATCCGCACCCCTATCCCTCTGCTCACGATCCGCGGCCGCGAACTGTTGCCCGTCATTCAGGGCGGCATGGGCGTGGGCATTTCCGGCCACCGGCTGGCCGGCGCCGTCGCCCGCGAAGGCGCGGTCGGCACCATTGCCAGCGTCGACCTGCGGCGCCTGTACCCGGACATCATGAATCGTTTGCGCAAATGCAACGATCCGAAAGTACATAGCGCCGCCAATATCGAGGCGCTGGATCGCGAGATCCGCAGCGCGCACGAGATCGCGCCGGACGGGTTCATCGCGGTGAACGTGATGCGCGCGTTGTCGAATTACGCCGAACTCGTGGTGCAGGCCTGCAAGAGCGGGGCGAACGCCATCGTCGCCGGAGCGGGACTGCCGTTCGACCTGCCGGATCTCACGGAAAAATTCAAGAACGTCGCGCTCATCCCGATTCTGTCGGAGGAGCGCGGCGTGCGCGCCGTGCTCAAGAAATGGATGCGCAAGGGCCGGCTGCCGGACGCCATCGTCATCGAACATCCGCGCTACGCCGGCGGGCATCTCGGCGCCACGCGCATGGAGGAAGTCAACGATCCGAAGTTCGATTTCGGGCGGGTCCTCGAGGAAATCCGGCGCGTGTTTCAGGAACTGGGGATCGCGCTCGGCAGCATCCCGCTGATACCCGCGGGCGGCATCAACTCGTTCCAGAAACTCAAGGAGCTGTTCGACATGGGCGCGAGCGGCGCGCAGATCGGTACGCCGTTTGCCGTAACCGAAGAGTGCGACGCGCATCCCAACTTCAAGAAAGTGCTGGCCGAGGCCGGACCCGAGGACATCGTGACCTTCATGAGCGCGGCTGGTTTGCCGGCGCGCGCGGTGCTCACCCCGTGGCTGAAGAATTACCTCGCGAAGGAGTCGAAGTTGCGCGCCCAGGCGACCCCCGAATGTTCCCAGTGCCCGAGCCGGCTCGAATGCCTCGCGCATTGCGGATTCAAGGACGGCAATCCCCATGCGGGGCAGTTTTGCATCGAGACGCAGCTCGCGGCGGCGCAGCGCGGCAACATCCAGCAGGGCCTGTTCTTCCGCGGCTCGGAATCGGTGCCCTTCGGCACGGAAATCCGCAAGGTCCGCGAGCTTCTCGAATACCTGCTCACGGGTCAATGCGAAATGCGGATTTCGGAAAGCGGAAGATAATCGGTATTCCGAACCGGATTCCGCAAGGCATGAGCATGTCCACCGAGCCGCAGCGCTTCCCTTATCCCGGCACGCCGACCACCGCCGACGGTTCGGCCGTGGTGGTGTGGATCGAATCGAACATCTCCGAAGGCGCCTGCGCCTACCCGATCACCCCCTCCACCAACATGGGCTCGGGTTATCAGCTCGCGGTCGCGAACGGCGGCAAGAACCTGTGGGACCGCGAGCTGTTCTTCCTCGAACCGGAATCGGAGCACAGTTCCGCCTCCGCCTGCGAAGGCTTTGCACTGGCCGGCGGGCGCGTGACCAATTTCACCTCCGGTCAGGGCCTGGTGCTCATGAAGGAGGTGCTGTTCACTATTTCCGGCAAGCGCCTGCCGGTGGTGTTTCACATCGGCGCGCGGGCGCTCAGCTCGCATTCGCTCAACGTGCACGCGGGTCATGACGATGTCATGGCGGTGGCCGATACCGGCTGGGGCATGCTGTTCGCGCGCACCGCGCAGGAGGCGCAGGACCTGGGGCTGATCGCCCGGCGCGCCGCGGAAAATTCACGCACGCCGTTCCTCAGCATCCAGGACGGTTTTCTCACCACCCACACCATCGAGAACGTGCGCCTCGCCGAGCCGGAGATCCGGCCCGCGGAACTGCTCGAGCGCCGCCT
>JBBTKS010000029.1:0-7715 GCA_038058885.1 Pseudomonadota bacterium | reverse complement strand
CCGAGCCGGAACTGATGAAAGCCTACATCGGCGATCCGCGCGCGAAACTGACGAGCTTTTTCGACCCCGACCGTCCGCTGATGACCGGCGTGGTGCAGAACCAGGATTCCTACATGAAGGGCAAGGTCGCGCAGCGCTATTACTACGACGAAGTGCCGCGCCATCTGCAAGAGGCGTTCGACGAATTCCACCGGCTCACCGGACGGCGTTACGGTTTCGTCAGCGGCTATCGCCTGGAGGACGCCGAATACGCCATCGTCGGCCTGGGCTCAGTCATGGAAACCGCGATCCCGGCCGTCGACTGGATGCGCGAGCACCTGGGCTGGAAGGTGGGGCTGCTGCATGTCACGAGCTTCCGGCCGTTTCCCGGACGCGAGATCGTCGCCGCGCTCCGAAACTGCCGGGTCATCTCCGTGATCGAACGCATGGACAACCCGCTGGCCGGGAACAATCCGCTCACCGCCGAGCTGAAGGCGGCCTTCGCCGATGCTGTACAGGGAAGTACGAATGTCGCGGGAGGCAGGATGCCGGGAGCGACTGCCATGGCGGGTGCCGCCGGTCATGCCGCCGTCGAAAAAATGCCGCGGATTCATTCCGGCGTGTACGGGCTGGGCTCGCGCGACACGCGCGTCGGCGACCTGATCGCCGTGGCGCAGAACATGGTTGATGGCGGCAAGCCGTTCTTCTCGCTCAACATCGTTCACCCCACGGCGCTCGAACGCCGGCACGACCCTGACGTGCGCCCGGCGGGCGCCTTCAGCATGCGCGGGCATTCGGTCGGCGGTTACGGCTCGGTCACGACCAACAAGGTGATCGCCTCGCTTGTCGAGGAGATCTTCGGTCTCCACGTCCAGGCCTATCCCAAGTACGGCTCGGACAAGAAGGGCCTGCCGACCACCTATTACCTGACGGTGGCGGCCGAACCGATCCGCGAGCACGCCGAGATCGAGCACGTGGACTTCGTGCCGATCCATGACATCAACGCCTTCGGCGTCGCCAATCCGCTGCACGGTCTCGGCGAGAACGGGAGCCTGTTCATCCAGAGCCGCTTCGGCACCGACGCTGAAGTCTGGGCGCATATCCCGGCGGCGGCGCGTGAAATCATCCTGAATAAACGGCTGCGGCTTTTCTATCTCGATGCGGTGAAAATCGCCCGCGAACTGGCCGCGACGCCGGATCTGCAACTGCGCATGCAGGGCATCGTGCTGCTCGGCATCTTCCTGCGGGTCGCGCCGTTCGTGCGCGCGAAGGGGCTGGACGACGCGCGGCTGTTCGAAGGCGTCGAAAAGGCGCTGCGCAAGTATTTCGGAAGGCGCGGCGAGAAAGTGATCGAGGCCAATATGTCCGCGGTGAAACAGGGTTACTTCCATGTACGCGAGCTCGATCTTGTGCGTCTGAAACAGACCGGTCCCGCGGCGGCGCGTGCATAATAAACGTAGGGTGAGGCGGAGCTTTTCGTGAACACACTTAACGTGTGTTCACGCCGCCGAACGGGTGCAACGTGTTTTGTTGCACCCAGGGCTGCAAGCCCTGCGCACCGATCCAAAACCTGACGAAGCCGATGGTGCGTGGGACGCACCCTACGGGAATGAAAGCACAGTATTTTTTGAGATAGCTTCTGGCGAAATTATGACTGAGTCATTCACTGCGAACTTCATTGATGTGGATACCTTCGAGCGCGAGGTGCTGCGCGCCTATGCCGACGGCAGCGCCGAGGCCTGCCTGCCGGCGGATCGCGCGGTCGCGCTGTCGTGGATGCCGCCGGCCACGGGCGCGCTGCGCGACTTCTCGACGATCGCGCCGGATCTGCCGCTGCTCGAGGCGGAAAAGTGCGTTGGCTGCATGGAGTGCGTCACCCAATGCCCCGACACCGCGATCCTGGCCAAGGTCGTGCCGGCCAGGGACCACGCGGCGCTGGCCGAAAAACTCAAGGCGGCCGAGCACGGCGATTTCATCGCGGGCCAGTTCGCCCGGACCACGAAATACTTCGACGTGCCGGCGCGCAAGGGCAAGGAAGGCGGGATGTTCTATCTCGTCACCGACCCCGCCAAGTGCAAAGGCTGCGGCGAGTGCGTCGCCGCCTGCGGCGATCATCAGGCGCTGCGGATGATCCCCAAGACCGATGCGAATCTGGCGCAGTACCGCGCCGCCACCCGGCTTTTCCGGGAACTCCCCGACACGCCGCGCGACTACATCCAGGACAAGGTGCTGTCGGACATGATGCTGCGGGAGTCCACGCACCTGTACTGCGGCGGCGCGGCCTCGTGCATGGGTTGCGGCGAGGCCACCGCGATTCGCATGATGCTGACCGCCACCGCTTTCGTGCACGGCGAGAATTCCATAGGCATCGTCGCCGCCACCGGCTGCAACACCGTGTTCGGCTCGACCTACCCGTACAACCCCTACCGCGTGCCGTGGACCAATTCGCTGTTCGAAAACGCGCCGGCGGTGGCCATGGGCATCCGCGCCGAATGGAACGCCCGCGGCATGAAGCACAAGCGCCTGTGGGTGCTGGGCGGCGACGGCGCCATGCTCGACATCGGGTTCCAATCGCTGTCGCGCATGCTCATGAGCGGGATGGACATCAAGGTGCTGGTGCTCGACACGCAGGTGTATTCCAACACCGGCGGTCAGGCCTCGACGTCCACGTTTCTTTCCCAGGATTCCAAGATGTCGGGCTACGGCAAAACGCAACACGGCAAATCCGAGCGCCGCAAGGAGCTGGCGCAGATCGCGATGATGCATCCGGACGTGTTCGTGGCCCAGACCACGGCGGCGCACATCAACCACTTCTACCGCGCGATCATCGCGGCCAACGCCTGTCCGGGCCCGGCGGTGGTGATCGCCTACGCACCATGCCAGCCGGAGCACGGCATCGGCGACGACGCCGCCTTCGGGCAGGCGAAGCTCGCGGTGGACGCGCGCGCGTTTCCGTTGCTCGTGTACGACCCGCGCGCGGGCGAAGCCATGAAGCAGCGCCTGAGCCTGCAGGGCAATCCGGCGCGCAAGGACGACTGGTACGTCACGCCCAAGGGCGAGACCATCGACTTCACCAGCTTCGCGCGCACCGAAGGCCGCTTCGCCAAGCACTTCGACCGGGACGGCAAGCCGTCGCCGGAGCTGCTCAAGGCCGGGGAAGACCGCCTCAAGAACTGGCGGCTGTTGCAGGAACTGGCGGGGCTGCGCTGAGAACGGCCGGTTCTAAGCCACGTACAGGAGAATCGCGAGGTAATGGCTGATGCTGCCGGCCAGCACGAACAGATGCCAGACGCCGTGCGCGTGCCGGAACTTCGCATCCAGAGCGTAGAAAATGAGTCCGAAGGTATAGAACAGTCCGCCCAGCAGCAGCCAGACAAATCCCGCCCACGGCAGGGCCTGCAACAGCGGCTTCAGGGCGATCAGCACGAGCCAGCCCATCAGGACATAAATCACCACCGGCAGAATCCGCGCGCCGCGACGCGGCAGGAACTCGAGCGTCATGCCGGCCGCCGCCAGTCCCCAGATGGCGCCGAACAGCGACCAGCCCCAGGCGCCGCGCAGTGTCACGAGCGCGAACGGCGTGTACGTGCCGGCTATTAATAGGTAAATGGCGAGATGATCCAGCCTGCGGAACACCGCTTTCGCGCGATGGCGCAGGCTGTGATAAAGCGTGGAGGACGCATAGAGGCTGAACAGGCACGTGCCGTAGACGCTGAAGCTCACGATCTTCCACGGGTCTCCCTGACGGGCGGCGATGACAATGAGCACCGGCATGCCCGCCAGCGCGAGCGCCGCGCCGACCAGATGGCTGACGCTGTTGAATCGCTCTCCGGGGTACATGGCTCTAGTTGTAGGTTGGGTTGAACGTAGTGAAACCCAACAACTGTCATTTGTTCACGATTCGTTGGGCTTGCGGAGTCCATCCCTGGACTCCACCCTGCGGGCCAGCTTTCGGCTGTCCAACGTTCGCACCCAGGGTGCAACAGAATTCGTTGCACCCGTTCGGCGGCGCGAACATACGTTAAGTATGCTCGCGAAGACCCCGCCTCACCCAGGCGATTTTGTCGCTGCTGCTCACCCCAACCTACAGGCTCGGCGTGGCGTCGCGACCGCCGCGGCGGTTTTCGTGGCGGCTCTGGCAGGTCATGCAACGTTTGGCCGTGGGATAGGCGTCGAAGCGTTCGTAGACGATGTGATCGCCGCATTCCACGCAGCTGCCGTAGGTTCCGTTGCGGATGCGCTCGAGCGATGCCTCGACATCCTGAACCTCCTCCAGTTCACGCGCGTGTGTCGCGAGCTTGATGCCGCGCAGGAGTTCGGCGAAGGATTCATCGCCGGCGTCGTACACCTCGCCCGCGAGCCTGGTGAAATCCCCCTGCTGGGAACTGACCAGTTCGGCATGGATGATCGCGCGCAATTCCTCGCGCCGCTTCTGCAGACGCTGTTTGAAGTATTGCAGTTCTTTTTCAGACAGTCCCGGCATGGTGGTTTCCGAATATTAGCGATCGCTGATGCATGGGATAATGCGGCCGTCCCGCTGAATCTCAAGCGTAACATAATACGCTCGATGCCATACTCCTTTCAGCTTCGTTTCAGCCGGGACCGCCGTCGTTCGTTTTGTGATTCCCCGCGCTTTTCCAAGGAGTCGACGATGAATATATTAAGGTCTAAACCGATCAACGCGCGCCTTCGCTCACCGGGTCCGAGGGGAGCGTCTCGTTCCCCTCGGACCCGGTTTCCATTGTTTCGAAATACCCCGATACCAAGATCCGGGGCTTTCCTTGCCCGGTTCATTCATAAGCGCGGCAGCATGGCAACGCCATGCGGCGTTTAACCACCGAAGAAACCCACCGCCACCAGGATCAGCAGCACCAAACCAACAGTGATCAAGGTGATGCCCAATACCTTCGACCCGAGCGTCATGGGCCGTGACGGCGTGTCAACCAGATACTTCTCCAATTGCCCGGTTTCGACCAGGCGGTTGTACTGCACCGCATGTTCGCGCCTGAACTCTTCCAGCGACTGGGTGCCGGTAAACATCACGACATCCGGGGGCGGCAGCTTGTCCGGCCGGCTAACCTTGGCCCACTGAATTTTCTTCAGCAACAAAACCGGGCGCGCTCGGAACGGTGAGAGTCCCAAGCACATACAGTCGTCTTGCGCATCCAGATCAAGACTGGCCGGACAGAGCGCGCCGCCCGGCGCTGGACGTCTTGTTTTCGACGCCATTAGCCTCTTCGAGCCATTTCCGGTCGAGGATGCGGCGCACGCTTGTGCCGTGCGAGAACCGTGCTGATAACCTCTTGTAAGTCCGTCGTGACCGCAAAATTGCGACCTTGGCATAGATTTTCCTGTCTGCGCTATGGCTGGACGTCAGCGCCTGGTACATGACCAAGCTGTATGCATGGTTCGCCTGGGTGGTGATAATCTCCGGTACCTTCGCAGGTCGCCGAGAGGGAGGGCGGCGATGTTGGTTGACCGCAAGCCGGATTGAACCCTTGATCTGCCGGTTAACTTATCGCAGCCGAGCCATATGTAACATATAGTGGAAGCGTACTACTAAGCAATAAAGATGCACTCAACCTGAAAGGAAATTGACATGAAACTCGCGGTAATCACGATCACAAGTTTTGCAGCGCTGGTCAGCATCGGGCAAGCGTCCGCCGCCGATGGCAAGGCGGTGTTCGAAAAAACCTGCTTCCCTTGCCACAATCTGATGTCTCCGAAATTGAAAGGCGAGCTGGCGAATTGGCAACCTCGTCTGAAGCAGGGTAACGATGCGCTGGTCGCCTCGGTGATCAAGGGGAAGGGAGCGATGCCACCGAAGGGTGGTAATGCCTCCCTCACCGATGCCGACGTCAAGGCCGCGGTCGAATACTTGGTGACTCAAATCAAGTAGAACCCCCGAGAGCCGAGCTTCGTTTCTATGGACGTGGTGTACGGCTTCCGGGCAATGCCCTTACCCAAGTGCAGGTTCGCTATTTGCCCCGTGTCCGGATTTCCGGGTCCACTTCTCCATTGTGAATTCCGCCATCCAGTACTTGCCGGGTTGATCTGCATCAATGTTTTAACGATAATTTGTTCGATACTCCAAGCCACACTTCATAAGGAGATTCTCAATGGACAAGAACAGGCAGTTCAAACAAATTCTGGCAATATCCGCTCTCTTCGTGACATTTGCTGTTCCCACCGAAAGTCAGGCGACAGCCGGTTTTTCCCGCCAGACGGGCCAGGCCTGCGCCAGCTGTCACTTTCAGCATTACCCGTCACTCAATGAGTTCGGCCGGGTGTTCAAGGCAAACGGCTATACCCTCATGGGCAAGCAGGGCAAAATCGAGGGCGAGAACCTGTCTCTCCCGGAAACCCTGAATGCCGGCTTGGTCATGAAGGCGCGGTACCAGAAGTCCAACGGGGCCACGGTCGCCGGTACCCACAACAAGAACAACGGCCAACTGCAATTCTTCGATGAGATGCTCCTGATGCTAGGAGGGCGGGTCGGCGAAAATATCGGCGCCCAGATTGAATTGAACTTGCAGGCTGAAGGTGACCCCGTAGTGGAAAACTTCAAAATGCCTTTTGTATTCGACGTGGGCGGCGTCAACGCGGGTGTGATTCCCTTCACCACGGCAGGTCATGGCGTGTCGTATGGATTTGAGTTGCTGAATACGGGCGCTACGCGGGGTCAGCGGATAATGGAGCACCGCACGGAAATGTCCGCGCAGCAGTACATCGGCACGGGCAGCGCCGCGGAAGGCTTTGCCGCTATGGCTTACACGCCGCAGTTTTTTGCCACCCTGAGCAAGTGGTCGCCACGCTCTGTGGGACAGCAATCTGGTAGCCCGACGGCGAACTATTTCCGGCTGGCGGCGACTCCAAAGGTTGGCAGTTGGGACCTGGGCGCGGGCATTCAGTCTTGGAGTGGTACCGCGACCGATCCGACTGTCGTAAAGTTCGATACCAAGGCGTGGGCCATCGACGGCCAGGCGCAAGGCGCGATCGGAGCCATGCCGCTGGGCATTTATCTGTCCCATGCCAACGCCAGTGGCACGGCAACCGGCAGCACTACCAAGAACTTTTTCAACTCCAATCCAAACGA
The DNA here is from genome assembly GCA_038058885.1 of Pseudomonadota bacterium. GTDB lineage: Bacteria > Pseudomonadota > Gammaproteobacteria > Acidiferrobacterales > Sulfurifustaceae > Sulfuricaulis. The sequence continues at coordinate 640 of JBBTKS010000029.1, read as the reverse complement.
CAAAACCGCCACGGCGATCGCGGCCGAGCTTGGCGTTGTGCCCCGCAAGGCGACACTCATGCTCGCCTACCGCAAGGGGGATAACGGCAAGGCCACCAAAAACGGTGACAATGCTTTGACGCTGGGCGGCAGCTATCAAATTGTGCAAAACATCCAGCTTCAGTTGAACTATTCGAAATATTCCGGAAGCGCCTATGACCCGCTGCCAGCCAACGGCGACCAGCTCGTGACGCTCATGCTGTTCGGCGCATTCTGAAAAGGCCGCTCCCGGTTGCCGGGAAAACATAGTCTCTGGTGCGGGGGAAAGCCGATGCCGGCTTTCCCCCCTTTTTTTGATGGGAAGCCCTGGATCCGGGGAAAACAGAAGATGCATGGAAACATGAAGACGAACCGACTCCTGGGGAAAGTCAGCGGCCTTTTCCGCTACGGTATTTACGGCGTTGCATGGCTTGGGGTGGCGGGCTGCACAAGCATGCCGTCCTTCGGCCCCGCTCCGGCCGCCCTGCAATTGGACATCGCCCCCAAACTCGCGCCCGGCCAAATCGTCACCCCCAAGGGCCCCATCGTGCTGCGCTTGTCGGAATATACCGACGCCAGGCCCGCCGCCCCTTCCAGGAAAATCGGCGACATCCAGGCCACG